>JBFKIN010000069.1:0-10198 GCA_041632255.1 Oceanococcus sp.
GAAGGGAAACAGCTGGTGCAGGCGCCGCAGGTCCGGATCCATCTTGTACTGACCGTGACGCCCGCGGTAGTGGGCCAGTTCGGTCATCTCGACGGCAGGAACGTGGCCGCGCCCGATGGCGGAGCCGGGTCCGTAGCCGCCGTCCTCGTACTCGTAGATGTAGTCGCCGGTGTGGATAATGGCGTCCAGATCGTCGCGCTCGGCGAGGCGGGCATAGGCATTGAACCAGCCCTGCTGGTAGTTGGCGCAGGACACCAGGCCCAGGCGCAGATGCGCCACGCCCTGCCCGGGCGCCGCCGCCGTTTTCGTGCGGCCGACGAGGCTGCGTCCACCCAGCGCTTCGAACGCATAGAAATAGTAGGTGAACGGCGCCAGTCCCGCCGGATCGATCTTGACCGTCCAGTCCTGCTCCTGGCGGGCGAAAATCTCCCCCGACATGACCTCCTGCTGCAGATCCACGTCCAGCGCCACGACCCAGCGCACGGGGATCGGGCTGCCATCGTGATCTTCCGGCGGCGTCACGCGCGTCCACAGGATGACCCGGTCGGCCAGCGGGTCACCCGATGCCACGCCGTGGTAGAACGGCGCCAGGGTTTCGTCGGCGGCGGCGGCCGGACGGGGCAGGCCCGCGGCGACGGCGGCCAGAGCGGGACCGGCCAGGCCTGCGCGGCGGAGGAATTCGCGGCGATCCAGATCAGCACTCATGACGTCATTCCGGATTGTTACAGGGGCCGGGCCAGCGGCCGATCGACCCGCACGCTGAACGGCATGCGAATCTCGTAAGTGATCCCGCCCGCACCGAAGGCCGTCGTCAGGCCATTGCGCAGGCTGCGCTGGCCCGAGACGTAAAAGCGGTCACCGGTGGGAGCGATGGCCACACCGGTGACCTCGGTCAGGGCCGGGTCGCCCGGCAAGCGCAGCAGGGGGATGGTCGTCCGGTCCCGCATCAGCACCATGCAGCGCATGTCTCCCCCATCCTCGACGACCAGCATGTCCCCATCCAGGGTCATCGCGATGTTGTCCACGCCCGCCATGGCCGGCTCGTCCGGGTCCACCGGCGACCCGACAGGGCCGTCTGCCGGGTTGTAGATGCTCTCGATCGTACCCGCCGCCACGTCGATGGCCCAGATGTTGTCATCGCTCTTGGTCGAGAAAAAGACGAAGCCGTCCAGATACCAGACACCCTCGTTGCCCGCGAAGATGGTGCTGTCCACCTGATCGGCGACCTGCGGCTGCGGCGTGCCGTCGTCGATGGCGTCCAGCCAGTTGATCGGGGTGGGACCCGCTCGTGCGGCATCGAGACCTGCGGGAACCTGCAGCACCTGCAGCACGCCCTGGCTCATGTCGGGCCGTCCGCCGGCGGGCCATGCCGCGGCATCGAATCGGGTCCGGTAGAAACGATCGGTGCCACCGAAATCCTCGGTGTGATAGATGGCCCGGCCGTCCTCGTCCACAGCGACCATCTCATGCCCCTTGCGGCCGAAGCGGTCCAGCCGCACCGGCGTGCCGCCATCGCGCAGGGGGCTGCACTCGAACATGTAGCCGTCGCCGATTTCCTCGCCATTGATCCAGGTGCCCCAGGGCGTGGCGCCCCCCGAACAATTGGTGGTGGTGCCGGTCTGGCAGGCGTAGGCATCGACCAGGTTCCCGTCGGCATCGAAGCGCAGGGCATTCACCCCGCCCCGGAACTGCATGGTCAGTTCAGCCTGCTCCCGCGGCACCCCGCCCGTCGTCGTGTCACGCACCTCGGCATTGCTGACATAGATCCAGCCGCCGTCTTCGGTGCGGAAAGTGGCGCCGCCGTCCGGATCCGCATGCCACAGGAAGGCGGGGTTCGTGGCGATTGGCGGTTCGTTGAACACGGCCACGACACGAGAGCTAAAGCCCTCGGGCAACTGAATCCCGTCGGCATTCGGAGCCTGCAGCGGTCCAATGCCGGCGAAGGGACTGGCGCCACCGGCTGCCACGCCCGAGGGGTCGGACGCCTCGCAGGCCGTGAGCCAGTGGGCGAGCGGAACGCTGCCCGCGGTCAGAAAGAGGTTCTGCAGGAAACGGCGGCGCGACAGACCGATGCGCTCCGCCTCTGAAACCGCCTGCAGGGCGGTATCACCAGGATGGTTCATGCTGCGATTCCCTTGTCTGGGCCCGGGTTCGCCGCCCCGGGCTGGATGACCATGCTCTGCGGCGCAGTGTATCAATAGTCCGTGACAGCTTGACGACAGGCCAGGGTGCGGGCTCAGAGGCCGCCATCAAGCCGTTTCGTCCGCGTTCGGCGGGAGCCGGACAGCGGAGAGGCGGCGGGAATCCGATGACCGGATTGCTGCAGTGCAGCATATCTGCTAGTCTGCACGGCCCCTTCGACGGATTCCGGCCAGTCCGGGCAGTCCGTGACAGCCCGGCAGGCGACAAGGGACTTCCTCCGTTTTCAACTTCCGCAGTGCCCTCTGGCTCGGCTGCACGCCGACCTGACCGGGGCCTTGCTCAGGTACCGCTGACCCTTGATGAATGCCCTGCGCCAGGACTGGCTGTCCAACATCCGCAATGACCTGCTGGCCGGCCTGGTTGTCGCGCTGGCCCTGATCCCCGAGGCGATCGCCTTTTCCATCATTGCCGGGGTCGACCCCAAGGTGGGCCTGTACGCCTCTTTCTGCATCGCCATGGTGATCGCCTTCACCGGCGGCCGTCCCGGCATGATATCCGCCGCGACGGGGGCCATGGCGCTGGTGATGGTGACCCTGGTCAAGGAGCACGGGCTGCAGTACCTGCTCGCCGCCACCGTGCTGACCGGCCTGCTGCAGATCGTCGCGGGCGTGCTGAAACTGGGCAGCCTGATGCGCTTCGTGTCCCGCTCCGTGATCACCGGCTTCGTCAACGCACTGGCCATCCTGATCTTCCTGGCCCAGCTGCCGGAACTGACCAACGTGAGCTGGCACGTCTACGCGATGACCGCGGCCGGTCTCGCCATCATCTACCTGTTCCCGCTGCTGACCCGGGCGGTGCCATCCCCGCTGGTGGCCATCGTCCTGCTGACCGGTGTCGCGATGGCGCTGGGCCTGGACATCCGCAGCGTCGGCGACATGGGTCAGCTGCCGGACAGCCTGCCGGTCTTCCTGCTGCCACAGGTGCCGCTGACCTGGGACACCCTGATGATCATCCTGCCGTTCTCCGCGACCCTGGCCATGGTCGGCCTGCTCGAATCGCTGATGACCGCCTCCATCGTCGATGATCTGACCGATACCGGCAGCGACAAGAACCGCGAGTGCGTGGGCCAGGGCGTGGCCAACATCACGGCCGGCTGCCTCGGCGGCATGGCCGGCTGCGCGATGATCGGCCAGTCCGTGATCAACGTGAAATCCGGTGGCCGCGGTCGCCTGTCCACCCTGGCCGCTGGCCTGTTCCTGCTGCTGCTGATCATCTTCTGCGCCGACTGGGTGGCCCAGATCCCCATGGCGGCGCTGGTCGCGGTCATGATCATGGTCTCGATCGGCACCTTTGACTGGTCGTCCATCCGCAATCTGGGCAGTCTGCCGGCCAGTTCCAGCGTGGTCATGCTCGCCACCGTGGTGGTCACCGTCGCCACCCATGATCTGGCCAAAGGCGTGCTGGTCGGCGTGCTCGCCTCCGGGCTGTTCTTCGCCCACAAGGTTGGCCAGGTCTTCCATGTCCAGTCCCGCTCCGAGCAGCAGGGACGGGTGCGCCGCTACACCGTGACCGGCCAGCTGTTTTTCGCGTCGGCCCAGCGCTTCACCAGCGCCTTCGACTTCCGCGAGGTGATCGATACCGTGATCATCGATGTCAGCCGTTCCCATTTCTGGGACATCACCGCCATCGATGCGCTGGACAGGGTGGTCCTCAAATTCCGCCGCGAAGGCACGGATGTCGAGGTCATCGGCCTGAACGAGGCGAGCACGACGATGGTGGATCGCTTTGCGGTGCACGACAAGCCGGATGCGGTCGAACAGCTGATGGGGCACTGAGATGGCCGATCAGAACAAGGTTCTCGCCTGTGTCGATCATTCCCCCTACGCGGAGCATGTGGCCGACCACGCCGCCTGGGCAGCCCGCCGGCTCGGCGCGCCGCTGGAGTTCCTGCATGTGCTGGACCGGCACCCGCAGGTCAGCGGCCGCGACCACAGCGGGGCCATCGGCTTCGATGCCCAGCAGCACCTGCTGGAGGAACTGAGCAGCGAAGATGAAGCCCGCAGCCGCGCGGCGCGCGAGCGCGGCCGTCTGCTGCTTGATCGTCTGCGCGAGCGGGCGCTGGTCGCCGGCGTTCCCAGCGTGGATGTTCGCCAGCGTCACGGCCAGCTCGGCGACACGCTGGCGGAGCTGCAGCACGAGGTCAGCCTGTTCGTGCTGGGCCGGCGCGGCGAATCCGCCGCGATGACGCAGCGCGATCTCGGGCGTCATGTCGAACAGACCGTACGCTCCTTGTCGCGCCCCGTGCTGACCGTGACCGATGGCTTCCGCGAACCGCGGCGCGTGATGATCGCCTATGACGGCAGCGCCCTGACCCGGCGCGGCGTCCGGCTGCTGGCAGCCAGCCCGACGCTCAAGGGCCTGCCCATTCATGTGGTGATGTCAGGGCCCGAGCGCCGGGATGCCCAGCGCAAGCTGGACTGGGCGCGCGCCCGGCTGGAGCAGGCCGGCCATAGCGTGCAGCCCAGCCTCATCCCCGGTGATCCGGAGCGGGTCATCGCCGAGTTCGTGCAGTCCCATTCCATCGACCTGCTGGTCATGGGGGCCTACAGCCATTCCCCGCTGCGCAGCCTGATCTTCGGCAGCAAGACCACGGATCTGCTGCGCGCGCTGCGGGTCCCCACACTGCTGCTGCGCTGACAGCCGGCCCATCAGGCAGGCCCGAACCGCGCCGCCGCCCGTGTCACCACCGTGAATGTCCCCACCCCGCGCCGCCCCTTGCCGGAGCTGTTGGCGTCGGTTTCTGCGTGATATCGTGCCGCGGTCGCCGCACCGGCTGACGCCAGCGTTCGCTGCGTGCACGCGGCCAGTGCCCTCACCCGTCACATCCCGGGGCCGCGTTTGGCGGGCCCGGGAACAGCCGCCAACGGAGTTCATGTCATGACGCAGACTCGCAGAGTCATCTCCCGCCTGATCGCCGCCGCCGTGCTGGCCAGCAGTCTGGGCAGTGCGCAAGCCGCCATGGACCCGCAAACCCGCAGCGCCCTGCAGGCGGCCATCCAGGGTGAACACCGCAGCGCCGACAACCGGGCCCGCGACATCTATCGCAAGCCTCTGGAAACCCTGGATTTTCTGGGATTCCGCCCGGACATGACCGTGGTCGAGATCTGGCCGGGCAGCGGCTGGTACACGGAAATCCTGGGGCCGGCGCTCAGGGATCACGGCCGGCTCTATGCCGCCCAGTTCAGCCTGAATCCGCCATCGGCTTATCAGCGCCGCGCCTTTGGCAAGTTCCTCGGCATGCTGGGCGCGCACCCCGACCTGTTCCGCCAGGTGCAGATCACCCATCTGGACATCCCCTACGACCTGCACATCGCGCCGGCCGGCTCGGCGGACATGGTGCTGACCTTTCGCAACGTGCACAACTGGGTCATGCAGGGCAATGGCGGCGGCAAGAACGCCCATCTCGTGTTCGACGCCATGTTCCGGGCGCTGAAGCCGGGCGGCATCCTGGGCATCGTCGATCACCGCTGGCCCGACCCCGCCACCGAAGACCCGCTGGCCCGCAACGGCTACATCAGCGCGGAGCGCACCATCGCTTTGGCCCGGGAGGCGGGCTTTGAACTGGCCGCCCGCTCCGAAATCCTCGCCAACCCGCGCGATACCCATGATCATCCCAGAGGCGTGTGGACCCTGCCCCCGAGCCTGGCTCTGGGAGACAAGGATCGGGCCCACTATCTGTCCATTGGCGAGTCCGACCGCTTCCTCCTCAAATTCGTCAAACCCGCGCCCTGAGCCCCGGTGACGCATTGCGCCGCCCCCGGGCGTCGCGAAATCCCGACGCACGGAACCCCGAACTGAAGGGCTTTTCCAAGCCGGCGCGTCGCCAGATGGCGACACCGCCGCTCCTGCGAACTGTCGGAAATGCCCGCCTGCAGGCGCTTCCGCTTCTGGCACGCGGCTTGCGAACGCATGGCCGAGAACCAGAAGAAATTCCAAGGAGGGCATATGAGCAGTCTGACCACACAGACACCGGCGCCGACCCGGCGGCGGCGCAGGAAGAACGGCATCAGCATCGCGTACATTGGTCTGACCTGGCTGCTGGCCCTGACCGCCTTTGCGGTAGCCGCCGCCCTGCCCTGACCGACAGCCGGACCACCGGCACGACGCAAGACTCGCTGCTCGATCGGCGTAAACTGGCAGCACGCCACAGTCGGGGGCCGCATGGGCCAGGAACTGCCGCGGGAGCATTTCGATCCTGCCGACTACAGCCGCTTTGCGCGGCGTCTGGAGCAGTGCATCGACAGACTGCGGGAACTGCTCGACCAAGCGGACTTTGATGGCACACCCGCCAGCATCGGCGCCGAGCTCGAATTTTCCCTGATGCAGCAGAGCGGCAGACCCGCCGCCATCAACCTGGACCTGATCGAGGCGCTGGCCGACCCCCGTTTCACACCGGAACTGGACTGTTTCAACCTGGAGTACAACAGCGATCCGCTGCCGCTGGCCGGCCGCCCCTTCAGCGCGCTGGCCCGTCAACTCGAGGCCGCCATGGCGGCCGTGCGCCAGGCGGCACGCCCGCTGGACGCCCAACCGGTGATGGTGGGCATCCTGCCGACGCTCAGACCCGGGGATCTGGGCCCGGCCGCGATGACGCCCAGCGCCCGTTACCGCGTGCTGGATCAGGTCGTGCGGAATCACCGGGGACAGGCTTTTCTGCTCAACATCGATGGCCGCGACCCCCTCCGGCTGGAAGCGGAATGCGTCACCTTCGAGGGCGCCAACACCTCGTTCCAGGTGCACCTGAAACTGCCCCCGGAGCGTTTCGTGCGCGTGTTCAATGCGGCACAGATGGCGCTGGGCCCGGTGCTTGCCGTGGCCGGGAATTCCCCGGTGTTCCTGCAACATTGCCTGTGGGAGGAGACGCGCATCGTGGTCTTCAAGCAGACCGTCGATGACCGCGACCCGGCCAGCGCAGCCGCCCATGCCAGCCCCCGGGTGGGTCTCGGGCGAGGCTGGTGGCAGGGCAAGCCCGCGGACTGCCTGGCGCGTCATCTGCACGCCCACGAGGTCCTCCTGCCCCTGTGCGGGCAGGAGGACACCGCCACCCCGCTGAGCGCAGGCGCACGGCCGTCGCTGTCCGAATTACGAACCCATGCGGGCACCATATGGCACTGGAACCGCCCGGTTTACGATCCTTCCGGCCACCTGCGGATCGAGTTCCGGGCCCTGCCGTCCGGCCCCACCATCGCGGACATGCTCGCCAATGCCGCGCTGATGCTGGGGCTGACCCTGGCGCTGGCCGAACACGGCCCCGACTGCGCCCGCTTCCCCTTCGGCAAGGTGGAGCACAACCTGTATCGCGGCGCGCAGAACGGGCTGGCGGCCCGTCTCATCTGGCCGCAGGCGGACGGCTCGCTCAGGCCTGAACCGGTCGCCGGGTGGCTGGAACGGTGGCTGGAACCCAGTGCCCAGGCGCTGTCGGATGCGGGCGTGGAGCGCGATGAGGTGGACCGGCATCTGGAGGTCATCGCGCAGCGCCTCCGCAGCGGCCAGACCGGTGCCCGCTGGCAACGTGCCTTCCTCGATCGGGCCGAGCGCGAAACAAATCGCGATGAAGCGCTGCACCGCATGATTCGCACCTACGTGCGGCACTCGGACAGCGGTGAGCCGGTCCACCAGTGGCCTCTGCCCGCATGAACGATCCGATCCGCGACCGCGATCGCCCGCCCGCCGCGATGCTGAACCAGTCGCTGGAGGGCTTTCTGCGCGACCTCGACGGCCCGAGCTGGCTGCAACTCAGAGGCCGGGACGGCAGCCGCCGGCGGCTGGTCGTCACCCTGCTGCATGGCAATGAACCCTCGGGAATCCGCGCCATGCACGCCTGGCTGGCCGCCGGCCATCAGCCGGCGGTCGACACCGTGTTCTATATCGGCTCGGTCGAAGCCGCCCTGGCGGACGGCGGATTCGCCCATCGCAGCCTGCCGGGGGAACGCGACGCCAACCGCTGCTATGGGGAGCCCGCCGATGACCGTCAGGGCCAGATCGCCGCCGCCTTCACCGCCCGCTTCCGGTCGCAGCGCTTCGAGGCCCTGATCGATATCCACAACAACACCGGACACAACCCGGCCTATGGCATCGGCTACGGCGTGGACAATCCGCGCCTGAACCTGACCAGTCTCTTCGCCGACTGGTACGTGCACAGCAATCTGCGCATGCATACCCTGGTCGAGATGGCCGAAGCGCATTGCCCGAGCATCAGCATCGAGTGCGGCCGGGCCGGCGATCCGGCGGCGGACGCAGCCGCCCTGGCGGGGCTGGAGCGTTTCCTGCACCTGGACGAACTGCCCCTGTCAGCGCAGGCCCCGGCCCACCTCAAGGTGCTCAGGGAACCCAAGCGGGTGTCGCTCAGGTCGCCGCTGAGCCTGGCCTTCGCGGACAGCCGTCAGCCCGGCATCGACCTGACCCTGCGCGCCAACCTGGACCGGCACAATTTCGCGCCCTTGCCGGCCGGCAGCCTGCTCGGCTGGCTGGCTGAAGGGGATCAGCTGCCGGTCACCGCCCACGGCGCCTCGGCGCGCGATCTCGCCCCGGAGCTGTTCCTCGTCGACCATGGCTGCCTGCGCACCCGCCAAGTGATGATCCCCATCATGATGACGACTGATGCGGCGGTGGCGCGCAGCGACTGCCTGTTCTATGCCATGGCGCCCACCGCCGCCTGAGCCGCCCGGACTCAGTCCGGCCAGGCCCCGTTGGTCACACGCACGGCATAGAAGCCGCTGTAGACATCGGTGTACCAGATCTCCTTGCGCTCGGGCACGAAGGCAGGGCTGGCCATCGCATAGTTGCTCGCCTCAGTGGGAACGGGAAGGTCCCGCTGCGGCACCGGTGCGTTGAAATAGGCCACCTCGCGCGGATTGTGCGGGTCGCTGATGTCGAAGATGCGCAGACCGGACAGAATCATGCTGCAGGCGACAATTTTCGGATTCACCCGGGTGGGCACATTGCAGTAATGACCGGCGTAGCCCTGACCCTGGAACTGGGCACCGGGGTCGTCGGCCTGGGCGGCGAAATTCTCCGCGTTGTGCACCGCCAGGCGCAGGTTGGAGATCACCCGCGGGCGGGTCTCATCGGCGATGTCGATGATGCGCCCGGCGCCCACCTCAAGCTGATGGCCGAACTCGTCGATCTCGACCAGATAGGGGTGGCCGTCGATGCTGATCGGTATGGCGTTCTGCGGAATGCTCATCGGCGACCAGGTCAGGCGGGCCAGCTCGCGCGCCTGCGGGTTGGGCACGCGCGCCTGGATTTCGGACACGTCGAGGATCACCAGGGCGCGGTCCGGCGCCGGGTCGGGGACCGCGCCCACATCGGTGAAGGCGAGCACGGAGCCGGACAGGCCGATGCCCGCGATGTAAGCCCTGTTGCCGTCGGCGCTGATGGAGAGACCGTGGGAGTAGTAGGGCAGCTCGGCCAGCGGCACCGGCAGTGACGGATTGGAGATGTCCAGTGCGGTCAGGGTGGGAGTGCCCGGCGAGGCGGCATAGAAGGTCATGCCATCCGGGGCGATGCCGCTTTCGTGACCCAGCACGCCCAGCGGCGTGGAAGACATCAGCTGCGGCTGCCGACAGTCCCCGGAGATGTCGTAGACGTCGACCCAGCCCGGATACAGCGCCGCATTGCCGGCCACCGCCGCCATGATGCCGCGCTCCTGGCTGATCACCAGCGATTCATGCGGGCTCAGCATGGCCGGCGTGACCAGACGCCCGGTGAGTAGCGGATTGCCCGGGTCGGACATGTCGAGCACGTTCACTCCGGCCTCGCCGTCCGGCAGATTGCTGGGAAAGGTCAGTGTGGTGTCGTAATAGGCGCAATCATTGCCCGAGGCGTCCACATAACGCTCGACCTTGAAGCCGCCGACCGTGCCGCTGGGGTTGGGGATGGTGTAGCTGCCGACCAGCTCGGTGTTGCAGGTGTAGCCCAGGGCCGAACGGCCACTGACATGCTCCTCGCGGCTGACCCGGCCCTGGATGCCGGTCTCCGGCATCGAACCCGGACC
>JBFKIN010000070.1:0-10135 GCA_041632255.1 Oceanococcus sp.
CGCCGTCGGCGTGCCCGACGTGGCCATCATTTTTCGCCATATTCTGCCCAATACGTTCCACATCCTGCTGGTGCAGGCGACGATCGTGTTCGTCGCGGCCATCAAGTCGGAGGTCATCCTGAGTTTCCTCGGCCTGGGCGTGCAGGACGGTGTCAGCTGGGGCCTGATGATTTCCGAAAGCACCCAGGAGGTCACCGTCGGCATCTTCAACAATTTCCTCGCCGCCTCGGGGATGCTGTTCGTGCTGGTGATGGCCTTCAACCTGTTCTCCGATGCGCTGCAGGACGCGCTCGATCCGAAGAAGATGCACTGATGGTTTCATTCAGCGCCTTTTGGCCTTACGCCACGACAGCAAAGCGCAGTACGACCCGCGCTTTCGGTTTTGCCTTGCCTGCGCGGGAACGTGTTTCTTCGTCGCTCGCACGGACCGGCACGGAGCGGACGCCATGAGCCAGCCGCTGCTCCAGGTCGAGGACCTGGTGGTCGAATTCCAGACCGAGAACGGCATCGCCCGCGCCCTCGACCGTGTGAGTTTCTCCGTCGAGCCCGGCGAGGTCATGGGTCTGGTCGGCGAGTCCGGCTGCGGCAAGTCAGTGACTTCGCTGGCCATCCTGGGCCTGATTCCCAGCCCGCCCGGCCGGGTGGCAGGCGGGCGCATCCTGTTCCAGGGCGAGGACTTGCTGGCCAAATCCGAACGGGAAATGCGCCGGGTGCGCGGACGCGACATCGCGATGATCTTCCAGGAGCCGATGACCGCGCTGAACCCGGTGTTCACCGTGGCCACGCAGATGGGCGAGGTGCTGCGGCGGCATCAGGGCCTGAGCCGCAGGCAGGCGCGCGCCACCGCCATCGACTGGCTGGGCAAGGTCGGCATCCCCAGCCCCGAACGGCGCATTGACGACTATCCCCATCAGCTCTCCGGCGGCATGCGGCAGCGGGTGATGATCGCGATGGCGCTGTCCTGCGAGCCCAAGCTGATCATTGCCGACGAGCCCACCACTGCGCTGGATGTGACCATCCAAGCTCAGGTCCTGGACGAAGTGGTCAAGCTGAGCGAGGAATTCCACACCGCGATGATCCTGATCACCCACGACCTTGGCGTCGTGGCAGAAAGCTGCCAGCGGGCCTGCGTCATGTACTGTGGCCAGTTGATCGAGGAGGCGCCGATCGAGGACCTGTTCGCCGCCCCGAAACATCCCTACACGGCCGGTCTGCTGGCCTCGGTGCCGCGGGTGCGCGAATCCCGCCTCGAGCGCCTGCCAACGATTGCAGGCATGGTGCCCGACCTGCTGAGCCTGCCCGCCGGCTGCCGCTTCGCCGAGCGCTGCCCGCATGCACAGCAGGACTGCCGGGCGAACCAGCCGCCGCTGCAATCCGGCGCCGGGGCCCGGCGCCTGGCCTGTTTCCACCCGGTGAATTCCGATGCTTGAAGTCGATAATCTGAGCAAGCATTTCCACGTCGGCGGCGGCCTGCTGGGCCGCGGCAGGTCGGTACTCAAGGCGGTGGATGACGTCAGCTTCCGCATCGAGGCCGGCCAGACACTGGGCCTGGTCGGCGAGTCCGGCTGCGGCAAGTCGACCCTCGGCCGAGCCGTGCTGCGCCTGCACGAGCCGACCGCCGGCTCAGTGCGCCTGGACGGCCGTCCGGTGACCGGCATCAGTCGGGCGGAGCTGCACGCCCGCCGGCGCGAGATGCAGATCATCTTCCAGGATCCCTATGCCTCGCTGAACCCGCGCCGCACCATCCTGGAGACCCTGCGCGAGCCGCTGGACCTGCATGGGATCGGCGAGCCGGCCGAGCGGCGGACCCGCATCGAGGAACTGATCCGGATCGTCGGCCTGCGCCCGCAGGTGCTGTCACGCTATCCGCACGAGTTCTCCGGCGGCCAGCGGCAGCGCATCGGCATCGCCCGGGCGCTGACGCTCAAGCCCAAATTCATCGTCGCGGACGAGGCCGTCTCGGCGCTGGATGTGTCGGTGCAGGCCCAGGTCCTGAACCTGATCCGCGATCTGCAGGAACAGTTCGGCATCAGTTTCCTGTTCATCTCGCACGATCTGGCGGTGGTGCAGCACATCAGTCACCAGGTCGGCGTCATGTACCTGGGCCAGCTGGTGGAACTGGCCGGCGCCGATGAACTCTATGACGAGCCCCGGCATCCCTACACACGGGCCCTGTTGTCCGCGGTGCCGGTGCCGGACCCGAAAAACAAGTCACGCCGCATCATCCTGGCCGGCGATGTTCCCAGCCCGCTGAAGATGCCCAGCGGCTGCCCTTTCCGGACACGCTGTCCGGAGGCACACGCGCGCTGCAGCAGCGAAGTGCCGGCCCCGCACAACGTGGGCAGCGAAGCGCGGCCCCACTGGGTGCGCTGCCACCTGTACAGCCCGGAGGAGGTCGGCCGGGGCCGGACGCCGCCGGCAGCGACAGCTGCTGCGCAGGGCGTCGACTGATGCCCGCATCAAGCGGCGACCCGACATCCGCCCGCGCCCTCCAGACATGAACGCGAAGATCCTGATCCTCTACTACAGCACCCACGGCGCCACCGCGGCGATGGCCCGGCAGATCGCCCGTGGTGTCGGCGAGGCGCAGGCCGAGGCGGTGCTGCGCACGGTGCCCAAGGTGGCGCCGCAAACCCGGGTCGCCAGCCCGGAGATTCCGGAGGACGGCCCGCTCTACGCCAGCCATGAGGATCTTACCGACTGCGATGGCCTGATCCTGGGCAGCCCGACGCGCTTCGGCAACATGGCGGCGCCGCTGAAGTATTTCCTCGATGGCACCGCCAGCCTGTGGATGAATGGCGCGCTGGTGGACAAACCCTGCGCGGTATTCACATCCAGTTCCAGCCTGCATGGCGGCCAGGAGACCACCCTGCTGAGCATGGCCCTGCCGCTGCTGCACCATGGCGCCCTGCTGGTCGGCCTGCCCTATCCGGGCAGCAAGCTGTCCACGACCCGCACCGGTGGCACACCCTACGGCGCCAGCCATGTCAGCTTTGGCGACCACGCCACGCCCTTGAGCACCGACGAGGAAGCCCTGTGCCGGATGCTTGGCCGCCGGGTCGCCAGCATCGCCATCCGGCAGAGGGCGCGATGAACCCGCGCCTGTTCCACATTCTGGCCGCCGTCGCCGCGATCGGCTTCGTGCTGGTATTCCTCCTCTGGCCGATCCTGTGGGTGCCGAACCGGCTGGCCATGCTGCTGGCGCCGCTGGCCCTGATTCCCGCGGTCATCGCCCTGCCCGGACTGATCCGCGGGAAGGTCTACACCCATGCCTGGACCACCCTGCTGAGCACCCTGTATGTGGCCTGGTGCGCCATGGAGGCCTATGCCAACCCGCCCGTGCGCTCACCGGCCCTGACCGCAGGGCTGCTGGCCGCGCTGTGGTTCGTCAGCAGCAACCTGTATGTGCGCGGCCGACGCGGGGCGCCGAACGACTGAGTCGTCGCGGGCGCCCCTGGCCGTTCTCCGCCAGCCTAGAAGTTCACTGCCAGCGACAGGTAGGCCGCTTCGTCCGAGTACTGGGTATAACTCAGCTCGACCGTGCCGTCCTTGTCATAACGGTAACCCCCACCAAGGGTGAAGGCGGCGCCGGTCTGCTCCTCGTTCAGTTCATCGACCGTGGAGCGCATGAAACGATAGCCGGCCCGCGCCATGCCGAAAAAGCGTCCCGGCGTGCGCCCGCTGAGAAAGATGCCGACGGAATTGGTGCGCAGATCCTCGTTGCCCTGGGTGCGCTTGCCGCCCGAGGACGAGGAATCGCCCCCGCCACCGTCGCCGTCGCCACCGCCGCCAAGGCCGAGGAGGCCACCGTCGCCACTGCCCTCATCGCCGCCGCCTCCGGTGATCCCGGTGCCGCCGGAGTTCTCGCCGGGTATCAGGGTGGTGCTCAGGTCAATTTCGGCCGCCACCATGTTGCCCAGCGGGGGGATGGCGATGCCCAGGGTGTAGCCGAGGTTGATCGCCCGATCGAGGTTGTCGAAGTCGGTGGTGACGGAGGTCAGGCGGATGCCTGAATAGGTCGGGTCGCCCTCCTCCGCCGATGCGATCGCCGCGGGGGCGAGAGCGACGGCGAGCAGTCCGCCGGACAACAAAATCTTCTTGCCAAACATGGCAACTCCTTCCTGTTTTCGGTTTGCGAGTGGCAGCCCGCTCAACAGGGCGGGACTGCGACGCAACCGCAGCGGCGGGCCTCCGGCCTGCCGCCGTGGTCACTGCGTTGTGCGAGGGGATGGAATGCACGCGGCCAGCAGGGCCGCGTGCCTGCCCGGCATCACACCGGGCGCTCAGCCGGTCAGAAGCGCTCGCGCGCGCGGCCGACCGCCAGCTTCAGCGAGTTCCAGGCGTTCTCGGCGCCCAGTCGCAGGTCATCGACGGCCGCATCGCCAGCGGTCTGCAACTGCTCGATCTTTTCTCGCGCGCGGTCACGATAATCCTGCAGTTCATCGACGAGCTCGCGCGTCTGTGCGCGGGCCTCTTCCGCCTGTTCGGCAGCCAAGTCCTGCAGGCGCTGGATCTCTGCGTTGGCGTCGTCCAGCTTCGACTTCGTTTTTTCAATCAGTTCGTCGCGATAACTCATCGTGAACTGTCTCCTTGCGAAGTGTCCCATATGGCCTGAGGGCAGATTGAGATTTTTCAAGCCCCGATGCCCGGACCTCGCGCCCGGCTACGACATCCGGTCGCGACCGGCAGGCTCCTCCAGGACCTCGCGGAGCAGCGGCACGGTCAACTGACGCCCGCTATCGACGGCTCGTTCGAAGGCACGTTCCAGCGTCGTGATCAGGGCCCCCGGATCGCGCGGCAGGCGGCGCAGCAGGAATTCGCTCTGGCGCGGCTCCAGACGGGCGCCCAGCAGTCGGGCGCGCTGCTGGAGCATGCCGGCCAGATCCGGCTCGCCCATCAGCTTCAATTCGAGCATCGCGCCCCACTGCAGCCGTGAACGCAGATCCGCGGTCTGGATCTGCAGTTGATCCGGCCATTGGCGCGAGCAGAGCAGCAGCTTGCCGGCGGCGGCCCGCGAGCGGTCGATCAGGCGCAGCAGGTGGATTTCATCGGCCGACGGCAGCTGTTGCAGACCATCCACCACCAGCAGGCCGCTGGCCGAGACCCCGGCCAGACTGTCGGCATTCAGCGGCGTATCCGCCAGATCGAAATAGGCGGCCTGCCGACCGGCCTCCCAGCGCGCGCGACAGCAGGCCTGTGCCAGGTGGCTCTTGCCGCTGCCCGCGGGGCCGATCAGCAGGTGCTGACCGTCCTCGTCATTCAGGCAGAAATCCTGCAGGGCCGCTGCTGCGCGGGCATTGGGACCCGGCCAGAAGCTCTCGAAACGCGCCGCCGCCGGCGCATTCAGGGACAGGTGCTGCTGACTCACCCGGCGCGCGCGGAATCCTCCGCTGCCTCCTGGTTGCCGCCCTTGCCTGCCGATCCGTCCTCCGGCCCGGACCCGGCCTCGGGCGCGCCATCGCTGTACCAGTTGCTGCGCAGCCAGCGCTCGTGCAGATGCCGCAGCAGGACGGCCAGGGCCGCCGCCACCGGCAGGGCCAGCATCACGCCGACGAAGCCGAACAGCTGCCCGCCCGCCATCACCGCGAAAATCACCGCCACGGGGTGCAGGCCGACCTTGTCACCGACCAGCCAGGGGGTGAGCCAGATCGATTCCATCACCTGGCCGATGCCGAACACGGCGGCGACGCCCAGCAGCGGCAACAGTTCCTGGGTCTGGATCAGCATGGCGATGCCCGCCGCCAGGATGCCGACGATGGGGCCGAGATAAGGGATGAAGCTGACGATGCCGGCGCCGAAGCCGATCAGCAGCGCCAGATCCAGCCCCGCGATCCACAGACCCAGCGCGTAGAAGCAGCCCAGCGACAGCATGACCAGCATCTGCCCCGTGATGAACGCGCCCAGTACGTCATCGACCTCCAGCGCCAGCTGGGTCACCTTGGGTTCGGCACGGCGGGGAATCATGCGACGGATTTCCGCGACCAGCAGGTCCCAGTCGCGCAGCAGGTAGAAGGTCACCACCGGCACCATGAACAGGTTGACGACGAAGGCCAGCATGGCGCCGCCGGAGCGGGTGACCGGTCCGATCCACTCGGTCACCACGCCGCCGGCCTGCTGCCAGTGCTGCTTCAGCAGCGTGCGCAGGCTCTCCACATCCAGACGGCTGGCCTCGTCGAGTTCAACCCCCAGACGCGGCAGCAGCTCGCGCTGCAGCCAGTCGAGAAAGGACGGAATCCGCCGCAACAGATTGCCCAGCTGCTCGTAGAGCATGGGCACGAAGATGAGCAGGGCGATCAGCCCCAGCGCGCCGAACAGCCCGAACACGATGCAGACCCCGGCGGTCCGCGACAGGCGTCGCTCTTCCAGCCGGTCGACGATGGGATCGCCCAGATAGGCCAGCGCCGCGCCGAGCACGAAAGGCATCAGGATCGGCGCCAGCAACTGCAGGATCCAGTAGGTGCCCACCACGCCGGCCAGGACGGCCAGCATGGGCCACAGGCGCTGCTCCCAGTGGGGCTGGTTGATCATGGCCGCAGCTGATAACGCAGCTCAGGCCGCCGGCTGACCGCAAAGAAACTCAGGCCGCTGGGCGCGGCGGTTTCCGGGGCGGGGCTGGCCGTGGGCGTCGCCGGCAGGCCGCCGGGGACGGGTGGGGTCGCCATGCCGGGCGGGCTGCTCACAAAAGGCTGCGGAGTCGGCGGCGGCGCGGGGAGCAGCAATCCACCCAGCTCTATGCTGCGCTGCAGATCCTCCAGGGTGCCCTCGAATTCGACCAGAAAGACCACCTCCTGGCCCTGCACTTCGGCGGGCTGCACCGACTCCACCAGATTCAGCCGCTGCAGGTAGGCCATGACCCGCGCGTACTGGCCGACCTCGCTCACGCCAATGACCTGCACCCGCGAACTCTGAACCCAGCCAGGGGACAGCTTCAGGGCATATTCCCGCGCCAGATGATCAGCGTACTGCCCGAAGCCACTGCTGACAGCCTGGTTGGGCTCGTCGCCCAGCGAAGTCCAGCGCAGGGGCTCGCCACTGGGGCGCAGGTAGGTCCACTGGGCTTCCCAGAGATTCGGCGTCGACTGGCGCAATTGCAGGAGCAGCAGATGACGGGCCTCGTAGCGGGCGCCGGCGCCGGCCAGACGACTGTAGTCCTCGGCGATGAAATCCATCGGACTGATCGCGCTGCGATCCTCGATATCCATGTCAGGCACGCGCAGCGGAATGCCGCGACGCCTGGCGGCCTGCTGCAGGGCCGGCAGACGCTGATCCACTTCCGCCGCACCCAACAGGACGCGCGGACCGTCGGCCGACGGGGCCAGCAACCACAGCCCGGTCACCGGGCGCAGATCGTCCCACAGGGGCAGACGCGCATCCTTGACCGCCCGCACCAGGGCGCCGGCATCGAAATCGACCAGCAGATATTGCGTGGTGGGCGGCTGGGTGGCCGGCCCGGGCGACGGTGCCGGACGGCTGGCGGCCGGCAGGAAAGGCACAGGCTGCTGCTGCTCGCGCTCCACGTAGCGGTAGCTGCGCATGTAGCGGGAGGCCTGTTCCAGGATCGGCCCGGCACTGTCCCGCAGACTGACCGAAACATCTCCTGTCATGCGCACCAGCACCTCGGTCAGGGCCTCGCGGATGCCCAGCCGGCGCGCCTGTTCGCTGCGCGAATCCACCTGCGCGGTGCCCTGGTAAAAATCAGCCGTGCGCGCCAGGTTCGCGGCCTGAGCACCGGCACTCAGCCCGAACAACAGCAACAAGAGCGGGATTCGGCAAAAACGCATGGCGGAGGTGGTGGTGGCAAAGCACCCAAGTGTAAAGGCTTGCCGCCCAACAATCGCCCTGCGCCGGGGATTTTTGCCCGGCCGAACCGCGGGCGGCGGCGTCGCTGGCGGTACAATGCGCGTTTTTCTCCCGCAGTACCGCGCCATGACGAAGCCGTCCAAACCCCTGAGTTACCGAGACGCCGGGGTCGATATCGACGCCGGCAACCAGCTGGTCGAAGACATCAAACCGCTGATCGCCCGCACGACGCGGCCGGAAGTCCTGGGCGGCCTGGGTGGTTTCGGCGGGCTGTTCCGGGTGCCGGAAGGTTATCGCGAGCCGGTGCTGGTCTCCGGCACTGACGGGATCGGCACCAAGCTGAAGCTGGGCATCGACTCCGGCCGCCTCGACGGACTGGGCCGTGATCTGGTGGCCATGTGCGTCAACGACATCCTGGTCTGTGGCGCGGAGCCGCTGTTCTTCCTGGACTACTTTGCCACCGGTCATCTGGAGCTGGGCGTCGCGGCGCGGGTCATTGCCGGCATCGCCGCCGGCTGCGAGGACGCCGGTTGCTCGCTGATCGGCGGTGAAACCGCGGAAATGCCCGGCCTGTATCGCGCTGGCGACTTTGACGCGGCCGGTTTCGCCGTCGGCATCGTCGAGCGCGACCAGATCCTGGATGGCGGCGCGGTGGCCGAAGGCGATGTCCTGCTGGGCCTGGCCTCCTCGGGCCCGCACTCCAATGGCTATTCGCTGATCCGGCGGGTCCTGGAAGTGAGCGGCGACAGCCCCGACCAGGCCTGCGGCGACGTCAGCCTGATCGAGGCCCTGATGGCGCCGACCCGCATCTACATCGCCTCCGTTTTGCCGCAGATCCGTGCCGGCCGCATCCATGCGCTGTCGCACATCACCGGCGGGGGCATCACCGAGAACCTGCCCCGGGTCCTGCCCGAGCATCTGGCCGCCGCGGTGGACATGCAGGCCTGGCCACGCCCGCCGGTATTCCAGTGGCTGCAGCAGGCCGGACAGATCGAGGAAGCCGAGATGCGCCGCACCTTCAACTGCGGCATCGGCCTGATCCTGGTGGTGCCGGCGGCCAGCGCCGACGATTGCCGGACGGCGCTGGAACAGGCCGGCGAGACGGTCCACAACATCGGACAGGTGGTCAGCCGCGGCGATGGCGCCGCGGTGCAGTACCGCGGATGAGCCCCCTGCGATCCGGGCGGACGGCATGAGCCCGCCACGCCTGGCTGTCCTGATATCGGGCACCGGCCGCAACCTGCAGGCGATCCTGGAGGCCTGCGCCGATGGCCGCATCGACGCCCGGCCCTGCCTGGTGCTGAGCAACCGTCCCGGGGCCGGCGGTCTGGCGCGCGCCGAGCAGGCCGGGGTCCCCACGCAGGTCATCGATCACCGCGGCTTCGCCAGCCGGGAGGATTTCGATCAGGCCCTGGGCGATGCCCTGGAGGCCGCCGCGCCGGACCTGATTGCCCTGGCCGGCTTCATGCGCATCCTGTCGCCGGATTTCGTCCGCCGCTTCAGCGGGCGCATGTTCAACATCCACCCTTCCCTGCTGCCCAAATATCGCGGCCTCAACACGCACCAGCGGGCGCTGGACAATGCGGACGCCTGGCACGGCGCGAGCGTTCACTACGTGACCGAAGAACTGGATGCCGGCGCGGTAGTCAAACAGGGCAGAATCCGCATTCTTGCTGACGATGATGCAACATCCCTGGCCGACCGCGTGATGCAGCAGGTCGAACTCAAGCTGTACCCTGAGATCCTGGGCTGGGCCGCAGCCGGGCGCCTGCGCTACCACGACGGCGCCGCCGAGCTGGACGGTCAGCGTCTCGCAGCCCCGCTGGTGGGAGATTACGAATGACACGCATGCCGGCTCTGCTGGCCCTGGTTCTGCTCGGCGCTGCCGGCAGCGCCCTGGCCGGACGCTTCGACCCGCACCAGGCGGGCTACACCCTGTATCGCGGCAGCACCGAACTGGGTCAGGCCACGGTGCAGCTGGCAGCCGGCGAAACCGCCAACTGCTACGTCTACAGCTACACCGCCAAGCCCTCCTGGCTGTTCCGCTGGGCCACCGGCAGCATCACCGAGCGCAGCGACTTCTGCGTCGAGGATGGCCGGCTGATGCCCGCCGCCTACCGCTACCACCGCAGCGGGATCGGCGCCGACGATGAGAACTTCAGCCTGCGCTTCGATCCCGAGCGACGGATCGTCTCCGACCACAAGGGCGAGGAACGGGAATGGCCCGAAGGCGCGGTCGACCGCATGGGCGTTCAACTGGAGGCCTTGCGCCTGGTCGAGGGCATGAGCTTCCCGGTGGATGAGCGTCGCCTGACCGTCACCATCGTGGATGACG
>JBFKIN010000071.1:0-10119 GCA_041632255.1 Oceanococcus sp.
ACCTGCTGCGCGATCCGTTCGCGAATCGTCTCCAGCATCCGGATGTAGGCGACAAAACGGGCATGATCGGCGACCGGCCCGTGCCCCGGTATCACCGTGGTCTGTTCGTTGATCCGACCCAGCACCTGACGGCAGAAGGCGATCACGCCGTCGATGCTGCCGCCATTGTCGACGTCGATGAAGGGGTAGCCACGGGTATTGAAGACATCGCCCATGTGCACGGCGTTCGCCTTGCGGAACAGGACGGCGGCGTCGCCGGTGGTGTGCGCCGGGCCAAAATGCAGCAGCTCGATCTGCTCACCATTGAAATGGAACTGCATGCTGCGGTCGAAGCTGATGACCGGCAGCGCCTCCGGCGGGTAAGCCTCCTGCTGGCCTGCTGCAAGCACGAGGTTGATCACGTTGTCCCGGGCCATCATGCGACGCGACTCCGACTGGGCCACCAGCCAGGTGCCGGCGGGCCCCAGCGCCAGGTTGCCGGCGGCGTGATCGAAATGCCAGTGCGTGTTGATGGCGAAAGCCACCTTGGGCGAACCGCCCAACTTGACGATGGCCTCGCGAATCTTCGGCATCAGTTCCGGGAACTGGTCATCGACGATCAGGGTGCCCTGCTTGCCGCTGCTGACCACGATATTGCCGCCCAGACCGAACAGCACGTGCAGGCCTTCGGCCAGCTTCTGACTGGTGATCGTGGTGTCTTCCAGGGACCAGCCGAAGGCTTTCATCAGCTGGTCCAGCGGCATCGGCTCAGGCCGGGCGGGCTGGTCGTGGGCGACTGCCGCCGCGCTCAGCCACAAGACCAGCAGCGAGATCATCATGCGCATTGCGGCCCCTCCCTCCGCGTCAATGCCAGCAGTCTACCCCCGAATCGCCTGGCCGGCCGCAGACCAGCGGCAATCCGGTTTGGTGCCCGGCCGGTCCACGACGCCCCGGAACCGGCCGGGCTGGGGCCTCAGAGAGTCGCGGACAATCGCTCCGCGTAAGCCTGCGCGAGGGCAGCCAGGGCGCCCGCACAGTCACCACGGCAGGCCGGGCCGTGCATCAGCGCCAGGACCTCCGGCTGCAGGACGGCCAGCCGGCGGATGCCCGGTGCCGTCTGCGGGGTCAGGGCGGTGGCGTGGAACACGTCTTCGGCGGCCAGGGCCGGCCCGACCGGATCGCTGTCGCTGAGCACCTCATGCGGGCCGAGCGCGGCGAACAGGTCGCCACACAGCAGGGTGCGGGTGGTCTCCTCGTAGAGCAGGCCGGCATCCCAGCAGTGCGGCAGATGCGGGGTCGCGAAATAGCGCAGCCGCTTGCCGCCCAGGTCCATGAGTTCGCCATCCGCCAGCGCCCGCGGCGGCCGCAGGGCCAGATCGTTCATGGAGATCATGCAGGCCACCTCGCCCACCGCCACTTCCGCCTGCGGCGCCCGCTCCAGCCAGTCGTTCAGCGATCCCGACTCGTCGGACTCGTGATGACCGAAGGAGATCCATCGCAGAGCCGACACCGGCATGACCCGGCCGACGGCTTCGCTGACCAGCGGGAACAGACCGCGGGGACCACAGTGAAACAGCAGGGGCTCATCGCCGCAGACCAGAAACTGATTGAAGGTGAAATCGGCCTGCGGCACATAGGTGGACAGGCGGTAGATCCGGTCCGCGATCTCGTCGACGCGCGTTTGCATGGGGCACACCTCCGCAATGAAGGATGGCTCCAGTCTATGCCGAATTTCTGGCGAGTGCTGCTATCCGTTCACCGTGTACGCAGGGGCCGGCAACCCGGGCACGGGGCGTAAAAAAATCCGCCGGGGGCGCAAGCTCCCGGCGGATGAGTGCAGGTTCCGGCCCCTCAGTTCGCCGGCGACAGCATGCCCTTGTCGACCAGCAGGCTCGGGCCGGCATCCAGAATCGCCACCATGCCGCGCCGGTCGCGGCTGCTTTCCGGGCCGCCGCCCTGAACGCAGGGCCCGGTGCAGCCGTCGGCGAAGGCCACGTAGACCCGGCCATCCTTGTCGATGTGCAGGTCGTTGAAGTCCAGCAGGTTGCGATTGCTGCTCGGCCCGATGTCGCGGCAGTCGTTGCTGGACACGCAGATGCTGCCCCGCTGCACCGGATCATCGGTGACTCGCACGGTGTGAAACACGGGCTCGTCGTCCAGCGCATTCAGGCTGAAGGTGACGTAGAGGTGGTAGACAGTCTCGCCTGGGGCGGTGTGCGGATTGCCGATCCAGGGACGGTCGTCGATGTCCCGGCTGCGGATCAGATCGGCGTCCTCGCTGCCCAGATAGGTGATGGCGATCCGCCCGGGGTCGCCCGCATCGATGTGCGGGAAGACACTGGAGACCACGGCCTTGGGGCTGACGCGAAGGCTTTTCTCTTCCCAGGTCACGCCGCTGTCGGTGCTGCGAACCATGTAGACGCCCATGTTCTCGCCTACCCACACATGGTAGGCATTGCTCTGGGTGTCGGTCGCGATTTCGCTGTTCTTGCGCGGACTCGAGGTGCCGACGTCGGTGCCCATGGTGGTGGTTTTCCAGGACAGGCCATTGTCCTTGGACATCACCACCGTCGGAAACGGCGTGCGCGGCGCCAGATAGACCGTGCCGTCCGGCGCCGTCTCGATGGCACCGTGCAGACCGGCCGCGGTGGAGGCCAGACCCACGACCTGCCCGCCGACGGGGAAGCTCGCGCCACCATCCAGGCTGGTGTAACAGAAAGCGCCAGCCAGCTTGTTGTAGCAGAAATACACCGCCGTCTCATGGATCGGCGACATGTTGCCCAGCGCGCCGTAGCCGGCTTGCGTCCACGGCCCGCTGCCCAGCTTGATGTGGTCATTGACCGGAATCGGACCCTGGTCGAAGGGGTTGCCGAGCCAGCTGGCACCGTCATCGTCACTCCAGGCCACCCAGGTGGCGAGCAGGCTCACCATCTGCACGTTGTAGATGCGGTCGGTGATCGGGTCGACCCACAGGTAGGGGTCCGAGGTGCCGGGCTGGCTGAAGACGTCTTCCACGCTTTCCCAGCTGGCACCCTGATCGCAGGAGCGCATGACCTTTTCAAACGCGGTGAAGAACATGCAGCCACTCGAGGTGATGCCGATGCTGGGCTCGGCACCCTGTTCGCCGACGTCACTCAGGCGGAACTGCAGCGGCAGCGGCGTCACGTCGACCGGCACGCCACGGGCATCGGTCACGAACTGGCGCGTCTCGACCACCTCTTCCTGGCCGGGACCGGCGTCCTCGGCTGCGCGGGTGGGCGTGTCCAGGGCCCGGCCTCCCCCCATCTCGCAGGCCGTCAGCAGCAGCTGGGCGGCGACAATGGATACCACAGCGCCAGCCTGACTCAAGCGGCGTTCCGGATAATGCTTCATTGCTTTGATCCCCTGGCCCTACCGCAATGGCAAGGCTTCGTTGTGCGGCCGATGCCCTGCGGCAACCGGCTTTCGATAGTGTCCCGACCAGGCAGACCGGCTTGCACCCGTCCCCCACCGTCTGACGTCCTGGAGCGACCACCTGATTTCCAGGGAAGTCGCCATCGGGCCCGACGGCGTGCATGCCCGCGTCCGCCGGATTCCCGCTGCTGATCACGGACGGAAGGGCTGAAAGGTTCCGCCCTGCCCA
The DNA here is from genome assembly GCA_041632255.1 of Oceanococcus sp. GTDB lineage: Bacteria > Pseudomonadota > Gammaproteobacteria > Nevskiales > Oceanococcaceae > Oceanococcus. The sequence goes on from JBFKIN010000071.1 coordinate 3,602, forward strand.
GGCCGCCATCCCGATCCGTTCGCGATCAGCTTTCCCCTCAGGCCGCGATCACTGCCGGACCGGGATACCCCGCCTGCTCAGGCGGCGCGCACTGCCAGGCCGGGATCACGCTCCAGCAACGCCTGCACGGTCAGTTCGATCCCCTGCTCCAGGCTGACGCTCGGGACCCAGCCGAGATCACGCCGGGCTTTATCGATGCTGTAATAGTGGTGCGTGACCATGTAGCGCACCGCGAAGCGGGTCAGGCCGTCTTCCGCATTCAGGGTGCCGCCCTTGAGGGTATCGAGCCCCTCTGCCATCGCGGCGACACCGTAGGCCAGCCAGTAAGGCACCTTGCCGGTGATCGGCGGGTAACCCAGCCGCAGCAGCAGCTTTTCGATGAAATCAAAAAAGGCCATGGGCTCGCCATTGGTGACGAAGTACGCCTGACCGGCAACCGGCTTACCCGGCTGCAAGCGCTCCTCCGCCGCAAGGACCGCATCCGTGAGATTGCTGATGTAGGTAAAGTCGGACAGCTTGTCGCGATTGCCGATCGCACGCTTGAGCTTGCCCTGCCGCGCCTTGTCCAGGATGGCCGGAATGAAACGGTTGTCACCGGCGCCAAACACCACGTGCGGCCGGATGGCGCAGCACAGTGTGGTCCCCTTCCCGCTGGCCGTCAGAACGGCTTTCTCCGCCGCGATCTTGCTGTCTGCGTAAGGTGCCTGAGAGATACGCGAATACGGCAGGCTTTCGTCGCCGCTTTCGATATCCTCACCCTCGTAGACGGCGCTGGCGGAGCTGATATACACAAAGCGCGGGATCGCGTGATGCGCCGCGGCCTCGAGCAGGTTCTCGGTACCGCCCAGGTTCACCGCCCAGACATCATCCACCCGATTCTGCTTGGTGTGCACGAGCGACGCATTGTGGATGACGCTGTCCAGCCCCGCGCAGGCCGCCTGAACCGCCGCCTTGTCGCGGATGTCCAGGCGGATGAATTCGACATCATCGCGGAAGGGCGTCTCGTCCAGATCGGCGCAAACCACCGCGTGACCCGCGTCGGCGAACGCGTCCACCAGCGCCCTTCCGACGAAGCCCTGGCCCCCTGTGATCAGGATTCTGCGCTTGTCCATGAACTCCTCCCCCTTATTTGAATGTACCGAAGGCCTGATCCCAGAACGGAAAAATCGAGGCGTAGTTGTAGCGGAACTTCTCGTGATGCGCGTCATGCTTCTCCACCCAGAAATTGAACAGCCGAAAGGCCGGATGAGGAAAGCGCAAATTGCAGTGAACGATGATGTTGATGGCCGAATACAGCAGGAACATGAGCAGGAAAGAGAACTCGCTGATCGGCCCCAGCAGCAGCACCGAACCCAGCAGAAGCGCGAACGCGCCCATCTGTTCCAGCGGATTCAGGAACACACTCTCGCTGGCGACCGGAAAACGCACCTTGTGGTGCACGCCGTGCACGTACTTCATCAGTTTCGGGTGGTGCAGGACACGGTGATAGAAGTAATAACTCAGGTCGTAGAGCAGCAGCACACCGAACGCTTCGCCAAACAGGTGAGCGACGCCCGGCCACTGCGGGTACAGCACGTCGGGCCCGAAACGCAGCAGAAATGCGCCAAGGATGCACAGGGCGAGCACGTTGTTCAGGCCAACATTCAGCCACTTGTTCTGCGGCCCCGGATAGCCTGGCCCCGGTGTGCGCAGCCTGAAGCGCCGATACCGCTCGGAGACCACGGCCCAGTCCAGCGCGCCCTGCAGCAGGGCCAGGAACAGGAAAATCAGACCGAGGCTGATCCAGAACATGAGGGTCATTTCGAACCTCCGGACAGAGACAGGCGGATCAGTGCCATCAGGGCGCCCAGCTTGCGGCCCAGCCCACGTCCGAACAGCAGTTCAATGCTGGCCGCCGCCCGGGCGTAGTCCTGCGCCCCCACCGGGTACAGGCGCGGCGGGATGGCGAAGGGCAAACGGCTGCTCAGCACGGCCTTGGGGTTGGTATAGGCCCGCAGGCCGTCCCGGCCATTCATGCGACCGAACCCGGAGTACTTGACCCCACCAAAGGGCAGATCCTGGTTCAGATAGCACAGGCCAAAGTCGTTCAGACAGCTTGCGCCAGATTCGAGCCGGGCGGCGATCCGTTCGGCCCTTTGCGCGTCGCGGCTGAGCACGCTGGACTGCAGGCCGAAATCCGTGGCATTGGCCAGCGCGATGGCCTCCTCATCATCCGCCACCTTCATGATGAGCATCACCGGCCCGAACACCTCCTCCCGCGCAATGCGCATGTCCGGCCGCACATCCACCAGCACGGTCGGCGGGTAGAACTGGCCCGGCCCCTTGGCCAAGCTGCCGCCGACCAGCGCTCTGGCGCCCTGGGCCAGCGCGTCCCTCACCAGTTCGTCGATGACCGCCAGCTGCTGCGTGGTGTTGATCGCGCCCACATCCACGCTGCCCGGGTCGACGGGCACGCCCTGGCGCAGCGCGGCGGCATGGGCCGCGACTTTCTCGACAAATCGATCGTAGATTCCCGCCTGGACGATGATGCGTTCAGACGCGATGCAGTTCTGACCGAGGTTGATGAAGCAGCCGCCCAGGGCGCAATGCACGGCATGCTCCAGGGCCGCGTCGTCACAGACGATCAGCGGGTCCTTGCCACCCAGCTCCATGATCACCGGGGTCAGGTGCTCCGCGCTGCCCTCGATGATGCGCCGGCCGTTGGCCACCGAACCGATGAACAGGATTTTCTGCACCCGGGCTCGCACCAGGGCGGCCCCGGTATCGCCAAAACCGTTCAGGATCTGCACGGTGTCACGGGAGATGCCCTCGGCATCCAGAACCCGATGGATGATGTCCTGGAAAAGCCGGGTCGACCAGGCCACCGCTTCCGATGCCTTCAGCACCACCGCATTGCCCGCCATCAGCGGCGCGACGAAAGAGGCGAATATGTTCTGGAACGGATAATTCCAGGGCACGATACAGGCGACCACGCCGAGCGGACGGTACTCGATCCGCCCCCTCTTGTGCAGCAGAAGACCCGAGGGCACCTTCTCCGGCCGCAGATGCCGTTCGCCGTACTTCACCAGCCAGCGGATCTTGTTGCAGACCGGCATCACCTCACCAAGAAGCGCGTTTTCCCAGGTCTTGCCGCTGTCCTCGACCACCGCGGCGCAGATCTGATCGCGCTCTGCGAGAATCGTATCCAGCAGGCGGTTCAGCACCGCCCGGCGTTTGCGGAAGCTGGTCCTGGCCCAATCGGCCTGGGCCCGCCGCGCGCGCTCGACCGACTCCTGAACCTCTTCCACGCCCGCTGCTGGCATCTGCCCCAGTACCTGACCCGTCGCCGGATTGATGCAGTCGATCATCTGCGACGCAACCGCCTGCAGTGCGCTGACACTCATGCCGCTACCTCCTGAGATGGCCCGGAACGCGTTCCGGCGCCGAAGTTGAACTGGGGCTCGCTGCAGACGAATTCAGCCAGCCGGTAACCGATCACCATGCTCGGCGCATTGATGGCGCTGACAGGCAGCTCGGGAATGACAGAGGCATCCGCCACGCGCACATTGGCGAGACCCTTCACGCGCAGTTGCGGGTCCACGGGACTGTCGAGATCCTCACCCATGCGGCAGCTGCCGCCAAAATGAAATGTGGTCATTGCGGCGCCGTGGATCCAGCGGACAAGCCGGTGTTGAGGAAGCTCACGCGCGCCAGCTGACAGCGCTCTGGCCCCCACCTCCGCGAGCGGGGCCTGCGACGCGATGCGCCGGGCCTTTTCGATGCCCGCCTGCATCAGCGCCATATCCTCCGGATCCCGGAAATAGGCGAGATCAATCACGGCCGCCTGCTCCGGATCGGCGCTGCGCAGCCGGATGCTGCCCCGTGATCGTGGCTTGCCCAGAATGACGACTATGCCAAACAGTCCACGGATGGCGCGTCGCAGCGGCGGGAGTGCGAAAGCGGCGTGCACCAGTCCCCGCAGCATCCGACGCAGGGGCCGCAGGCGATGCAGCACGCCGGGCAGAGCCAGTATCGGCAGCATCCGCAACAGCGACTGCTTGATCGAGGCCGGCGCCGCATAACAGACAAAGCAGGTATCCGGCGCCTCGCCACACGGCGCCTCCTGCGCTCGCCGCGCTGCATCAAAGGCATACAACTGGGGATAGTCAAAATCCACCGGGGTACGGGCGCGATAGAACAGGCACACATTGGGATGATCCTGCAGATGCCGTCCCACTCCCGGCGCATCCAGCACGCAATCGATGCCCAGCGCCTCCAGCTCCGCGCGCGGCCCGACACCCGAAAGCATCAGCAGGCGCGGCGATTCGAGGGCTCCGGCGCTGAGAATCAGTTCCTGGCCAATCTCGGCCCGTATGTCCCGGCCCTGCCAGCGGTAGAGCACCGCCACGGCCCGCCGCTGCCGGTCAAACACGATGCGCCGGACGGCCGCATCGCAGATGATGCGCAGACCCGGCGGGCACTCGTCATGCAGGTAGGCCCGATAGGAACTGCGTCGCACCTCGCCGGCGAAGTTCATGGCATTGCAGCCAACCACACCGCCCAGGTCGCCATCGTTCAGACCGTCCTTGCGCTGCAGCCCCGCGGCTACCGCCGCATCGAGAAAGCGTTGTCCGAAAGCGCTCGGCGCCCGGCTTCGCACGCCCAGGGCCTGCTCGACCGCCTCGAAGGCGGGCTCAAGATCAGGCCAGCGCCAGCCTGCCGGCCAGGCATCGAAATCCCGCCGGTCGCCGCGCGTGTAGACCATGCCATTCACAGCCCCGCTGCCACCCAGCACGCGACCACTGCCGGCGAACAGGCGGCGACCACCGCAATCCGGCTGTGGCGCGCTCATCCGGTGCCAGAGGCAATCCTCGTCGGCAAAGGCGTCCTTGAACCCGTCCGCACTCAGGGTATGTGGCCGGGCCAGCGCGTCACTGCCCGCTTCCAGCAGCAGCACGCTGGCCCCTGCATCGGCCAGGCGGCGGGCTGCGATACAGCCCGCCGATCCTCCGCCAACGACCACGAAATCGAATGTCTCCCCGACCTTGGCCCCGGGCTGCCGCATGAGTCGGCGCTCCCCATTGAGTAATTGATATTTTTCTATTTGAAAGATATATTTTTCCCAAGTCAAGCCCGGACCCCAGATGAACACGACCGCTACAGCCAGTGACGGAAGCAGGCGTCGCAAGACCAGGACCGGTGGTGGCCGCGGGAGCCTGCGGGCCGCCAAGGAGGAACTCACCCGGACGCATGTCATCGAGGCCGCCGAGCGCATCTTCGCCGAGCACGGCTACAACCAGGCCCGGATGCAGGACATTGCCGGCCAGGCGGGCATGTCGCTGGCCACGCTGTATCAGGTCTTTCCGGGTAAACAGCAGCTGTATCGCGCAGTCCTGCTGGAGCGCGATCAGGCGATGATGCAGGCGGTCATGAATCATCCCGCGCTGGCCGCCGGGACCGCCCTGACGGTCAGGGGCCTGCTGGGCATCATGCAAGGTCAGCTGGGCTTTCTGCTCGCTCATCCGGACTATCTGAGGATGATCCTGCAGCAAGGTCATGCCTGGTATCACGTCGCCGCCCAGCCCACCGCCGATGAACAGGCGCTCTGGGACCAGGGCCTGAAACTGATGACGCGGATTTTCGAGCATGGGATGCGTACGGGCGAGCTGCTGCCCGCGGCACCTGAAGAACAGTCCCGTCTGCTGATGGCCTTGCAGCAGGCCCGCCTGGCCGGCTGGGTCGCCGGTGGCATGACGGAATCCCATGACGCGGTGATCGCACGCATCCAGGCCGATTTCGTCCGTCAGTTCTGCCGCCCGGCCCTGCAGCGCGAGCTGCTGGACGATGAGGCCATTGCGCTGCGACCGCAGTGTCTCGCCGCGACCGGGGCCGCAGCGCCAGAGACGGCCAGCCCGACCTAAGCCCTCCGGATTGTGCGACGCAGCATGTTCAGGCTACAATTAAGGCTCTCGCCTTAACTAAGCGGCGGCCGGCCCCTGATGAGCACTCACGACACCTCCACCTTCGCCTTGCTGCGCAGCCGCACGGAAGCCGCATTCGCGCGCTGGGGCGCCTTCTGCCACGACCACCCCTGGTGGATCATCGCCAGCGTCCTGGCCGGACTGCTGTTCTTCTCCGGCTACTTGACGCAGATGGAGGTCGACACCTCGAACGAGAGCTACCTGCGCAAGACGGATCCTGCGCGCGCGGCCTATGACGCCTTCCAGCGCGAGTTCGGCAAGGACGAGCGGATCGTGGTGCTGGTTGAAAGCGACGGCGACATCGTCAACGAGGCCTTCCTGCGGCGTCTGCAGCAATTGCATCTGGCGCTGGAGGAGACCTACCAGGTCGACAAGGTCGACAGCCTGATCAACGCACGCCTGACCATCGGCCAGAACGACGAACTGCTGGTCCAGGACCTGCTGGAAGAGTGGCCGCAGAACGCGGACGACTACGCGCAACTGCGCGAACGCATTCGCAGCAACCCGCTGTATCGCAACCAGTTCGTCAGCGAGGACCTGAGCCGCACCGTCCTCATC
>JBFKIN010000072.1:0-9849 GCA_041632255.1 Oceanococcus sp.
CAGGCTGCGCGCCAGGATGGCGGTGTGGGACAGGGGGCCGCCGTACTCGGTAATGAAGCCGGCCACGCCTTGCTGATTCAGCAGGATCACATCCGCCGGCGTGATGTCGTCCGCGACCACCACGGCGGGTTCGGCCTGCTCAGAGACATCCAGCGATTTCTCGCCCTTGAGCAGGATGCGCTGGATGCGCACCACGACGTGCTCCACGTCATCGCGTCGGCTGCGCAGATAGGCGTCGTCCATCTGCTCGAAGACCGCGACAAGGTTTTCGCACTGTTCACGCAGGGCGGCCTCGGCATTGCGGCGCTGGCTGCGGATGATGTCGGTCACCGCATCCGACAGGGTGCGGTCATCCAGCATCAGCAGGTGGGTGTCGATGAAGCTGGCGATCTCCTGCGGCGTGTCGACCGGAATCCGCTCGCGAATCTTGCCCAGCTGCAGCTTGGCCTTCTGCCGGGCCGCCGTATAACGCGCGCACTCGGCCTCGACCTCTCCCGCATCGAGCTCCCGCTCCGGCACATCGAGGTCGTCGCCATGCAGCTTGAGCGCGCGGCCGATCGCGATGCCGCGTGAAACCCCGATGCCCTGGAGCTGTACCGGCCGCGACTCAGGCATGGCCGCACCTCACGCGTCTTCCCCGAAGCGATCAGCGAACAGGGCCGCTATCTCGTCCAGCGCCAGGCGGGCGTCGGCGCCACTGGCCTGCAGCATCACCTGGCTGCCCTGGCCGGCGGCCAGCATGAGCACGCCCATGATGCTCTTGCCGTTGACCCGCCGCTCGCCGCGGGACAGGGTGATCTCGGACTGGAAGCGGGACGCCAGTGTGACCAGCTTGGCCGCCGCGCGCGCGTGCAGGCCCAGCTTGTTGACCACGGTCAGTTCCCGTTCCACGGTGTTCTTGTTCACTGGCTGGCCTCTTCGCATAGCAGCACCCCGCGCTGACCGCCCTCGACGGCGGCCCGGGCCATCGCCTCCAGGTCCAGCTGGGGATAGTTGAATATCTTGATCAGCATGGGCAGGTTCAGCCCCGCCACCACGCGGCAGTGGCCGCTGGCCGCCACCCGGTTCGCGATATTGCTCGGCGTCGAACCGAATGCGTCGGTCAGGATCAGCACCCCCTGACCCTGGTCCAGGCGTTCAATGATCCGCTCCCCCTGCTTGATGAGCAGTTCCGGGTCCTGGATGGTGCGCACCTCGAGTATGTCCGCCGGCAGGCTGAGATTGCCGTCCAGCATTTCGCTGAGGGTGTCCAGCAGGTTGCGGCTCATGCGGCCGTGGGTCACGAGCAGAACGGCGGTGCTCATCGGATCTCCGTATGGCGGACGAGGATGCGGCGACCGCTGTCCTTCAGGCGCCGCGCCAGTTGTTCGACCAGATACACCGAGCGATGCTGGCCGCCGGTGCAGCCGATGGCCACCGTCAGGTAATTGCGGTCCTGCTCCTGGTAGGCAGGCAGCCAGCGTTCGATGAAGCCGGCGATATCCTCGGCCATGGCATCCACCCCGGGCTGCCGGGACAGCCACTGCCGGATCTCGGAGTCCCGGCCGGTGAGCTTGCGCAGGGCCGGTTCCCAGTGCGGATTCGGCAGGCAGCGGGCATCGAAGACCAGGTCGACGCCGTCCGGCACGCCGTACTTGAAGCCGAAGCTCTGCAACTGCAGCATCAGTTGCTGGCTGCCCTCGACGGCGACTTCATTGCGCACCCGCTCGCGCAGTTCATGCAGATTGCTGTGGCTGGTGTCCAGGCTGGTGTCGGCCATCTCCGCGATGGGACCCAGCAGGCGGCGTTCGATGCGCAGCGCGTCTTTCAGACTGGTGTCGTCATCGGTGAGCGGGTGTTTGCGCCGGGTTTCCGAGAAGCGGCGCAGCAGTACCTCCTCGTCGGCATGCAGGAACAGGACGCGGGTGCGGAAACTGGGAAAGGCCGCATGCAGGTTGCGGATCAGTTCCGGCACGTCCTCGATCTGTCCGCCGGTGCGCGCATCGATGCCGATGGCGAGGCGATGAAAGCGCGGGTCGCTCTTGGCCAGGGCGCGCGGATGCAGGGTGCCGAGCAGTGACAGCGGCAGGTTGTCGATGCAGTAGAAATTGAGGTCCTCCAGCATGTCGAGGACGATGCTCTTGCCGGCGCCGGACAGGCCGCTGACGATGATCAGCTGGGAAGGGCTGTCCTCAGGCATGACCGTCGTGCGCCAGACGGCCCGACTGCAGGGCCGCCAGTTCGGCCGCGGCGTTGTAGCCGTCCTGGCGCTCGCGCCAGGCGTGGGCCAGCGCTTCGACACAGATCGCCGAGCCGGGAAGCGCCTGCAGGTAATGCTGCGGCCGGCTCACGCCGGCCAGATTCAGGCTGGGCGGCTCGGCAAAGGGGACCAGGGCCGGACCGGGAGTGACGCTGAGGTCCACACTGCACTCATCCAGCACGGCGGCGTCCCCGAAGCGGCGTGACACGTTGACCACGACCCCGCAACGCAGGGCGAGGAAGCGACTGGCCTCGTCGATCCCGCGTCCGTAGAGGGCGCCATCGCGGGCCTGCAGTTCCACCGCGTCATCGGCGACGAACTGGTGGCCGCGGCTGAGCAGTTCCAGACCCAGCTGGCTCTTGCCAGAGCCGGCCGGACCAGTGATCAGGATGCCGCAGCCCTCGACCCGGACCAGAACGCCGTGGACGCTGGACGTTTTCACTGCTCAGCCGGCCGGATACTGGGTCAGCCGGGCATAGACGGCGTCCGCATCCGGCGCCTCGCGCAGCCTGGCCAGCTGCGACTCGTCCTGGAACATCTCCGCGATGCGGGCGAGGATTTCCAGGTGCTCGGTGGTGGCATCCTGGGGTACCAGCAGGCCGAAGATCAGATCGACGCCCTGGCCGTCAGCGGCGTCGTAATCGATCGGATTGGCCAGACGCAGGAAGGCGCCGACCGCCTTGTCCAGGCCCTTGAGCCGGCCATGCGGAATGGCGACGCCGGAGCCCAGGCCGGTGCTGCCCAGCTTTTCCCGGTTGATCAGGCTGGTGAAGACATCCTTTTCGGCGACAAATTCGGTCTGCGCCGTCAGCAGCCCGCTGATCTCTTCCAGCGCACGTTTCTTGCTGACGATGTCGGGGCTGACCGACACCGCGCTGGCGTTCAGGTATTCGGCGAGGTTCATATTCTGGTCCTGTGAACGTGTTCCGGGCCGGTCTTGGCCATGGGGCTATTGTGCCATCGGATGGCCTTGGCATGCTCGCTCCGGTCCGCTGGGGCGCGCACGGCGCCGGCAAAAAAAAACGGTGGACACTTGCCGTGTCCACCGTCGAATCGCGGGGCGCTGCCCCGTCAATGAGAGCTTACTGCAGCAGTTCCGCGCTGGCCTTGAGGCCTTCGCGCGAATGGTGATCGGTGTGCTTCTCCTTGTGCTTGCAGGTCTGCCGGTCGAGCTTGTCGATCAGCTTGTCGACCGCCTTGTACATGTTTTCCGCTTCCGCTTCGGCGTGGATGTGTGCACCACGCGCGTGCAGGGTCGCTTCCGCCTTGTGTCTGACTTTTTCCACCGTGAGAATGACATTCCCGTCGATCATGTTCTCGAAGTGGCGCTCGATACGCTGCAGCTTGTTTTCGACAAACTCGCGCAGGGCCGGAGTGAGATCGACGTGATGACCGGTGATATTCAGATTCATGCTGTGCTCCTCTATAGAGACGGAATCCGCTTGCCGGGATGGCGGCGGGGCCATCTTTTGACAAGCAGTTTTTAGGCCATGCGTTTGCGCTCGTGAGATGGCGGAATGTTGAGCCCCTCGCGGTACTTGGCGACGGTGCGCCGCGCAACCTGTATGCCCTCGTCCTTCAATATTTGGGCAAGGCGGCTGTCACTCAAGGGTTTGCTGGGGGATTCCTCGTTCACGAGCCTGCGAATCATGGCCTGGATCGCAGTGGCTGAGCAGCTCCCTCCTTCGTCCGTGCTGACGGCGCTGGAAAAAAAGTACTTGAGCTCGAAAAGCCCACGCGGTGTGTGCATGTACTTGTGCGCCGTCGCCCGGGACACGGTGGATTCGTGTATCCCGAGCGTGTTCGCGATGTCACGCAGCACCAGTGGCCTCATCGCCTCAGGTCCATATTCCAGGAAACCACGCTGCCGATCAACTATTTCCTGAGCCACCTTGAGCAGGGTCTCGTTGCGGCTCTTCAGGCTGTGCAGGAAGTAGCGGGCTTCCTGCAGGTGCTGTTTGAGCATCTGCTGATCCTTGCTGTTGTCGCCCCGCCGGATCAGATCCTGATATTGCGTGTTGATCCGCAGCTTGGGCGCGATGCCCGGGTTGACGTTGCACTGCCAGTGGCCCTCCACTTTCTGTACGTAGACGTCGGGCGCCACGTACTGGTCCTCGTGCGAGGAAAAGGGCGCGCCGGGGTCGGGGTCCAGCTGACGGATCAGGCCCAGGGCGTCGAGAACGTCCTGTTCCTCGCAGCCCAGGCGACGGGCCAGGCGGGCGGGTGTTCCGCTGGCCAGTTCCTCGAGGAATTCACTGATCAGGCGATGAGCCAGTTCGCTGACCGGTTCCCGGGGCAGGGCGTCGAGCTGGATCAGCAGGCATTCGGTGAGATCGGCGGCCCCGACGCCCTGCGGATCCCATTGATGCAGGCGGCCACGCAGCGCTTCGATACCCGCCTCGTCGAAAGTCGTGGTGGCGACCAGATGCTCGCGCAGGCCAGGCCAGTCGGGCAGGAAACCGCGCGGGTCCAGCGCATCGATCAGGTGCTCGATGACCAGCGTCTCCTCGGCACTGAAGTTCTCCAGCGCGGCCTGGTCCTGCAGGTGGGTCTTGAGGTCGGTCGCCACGTGCAGGTTGGCCTGGCGGAACTCGTACAGCGCCTGCTCGGATTCGGCGTCGCCGCCGGTATAGACATCGGACCAGTCGTGATCCAGCGGAAGCTCGTCGGGGATGCTGTCAGCCGGGTCGGCGGCGTTTTCCGCCGCGTCAGCGGGTTCCGGTTCCGGCGCCTCCGGTTCGTCCCGCTCCAGCATCAGATTGCTTTCCAGCGCCTCCTGGATCTCCGTCTGCAGGTCAAGCGTGGACATCTGCAGCAGCTTGATCGCCTGCTGCAGCGCCGGCGTGAGGCTCAGGCCCTGGCTGAGCTTCAGGCCCAGGGTCGTCTTCATCGGCATGTCGGCGTGGCTGGCATCCTCAGGATTCTACTGGGGATGCCCGGGAGATTGGCAAGGTTTTTGATTAACAGAGCCCCGCGGAGGGGCTCCAAGGCGCTGGAGATCAGCTGGCGCCGGGAAAGTCCTGCTGCCGCCAGGCCTCGTAAACGGCCACCGCGACGGCGTTGGAGAGATTCAGGCTGCGGTTGCCTGGGCGCAGGGGGAGGCGCAGTCGCTGCTGCGCGAGCTCCAGCGCCGCTTCGGGCAGGCCCCGGGTCTCCGGCCCGAACAGCAGGGCATCACCGGGCTGGTAACGGACCTCGAAGGCCGGCGCACTGGCCCGCGCGCTGAAAGCGAACAGGCGGGCCGGTCTGAGAGTTTCCAGGCACTGCGGCAGGGAATCATGGACCTGCAGGGCGGCAAATTCGTGGTAGTCCAGCCCGGCCCGCCGCAGGCGTGCGTCATCGATGTCGAAGCCCAGCGGGCGGATCAGATGCAGGGCGGCACCCGTGTTGGCGCACAGACGGATCACGTTGCCCGTGTTGGGCGGTATCTCCGGCTCGTAGAGCAGGACATGCAGCCAGGGTGCCAGGCCGGGCGCGGCCTGACCCTGCGGGGGGATGCTCACGGCTTCAGCCAGCTGACCGCAACCAGCAGGGCCAGCAGGCCGAAGCCGACATGCAGTCCCAGCAGCGGTCGGGAAAAGCGCCGCTGCCGCTGCCGCTGCAGAAACATCAGCATGCCCGTGGCCACCGCCAGGAAGATGCCGGCCAGCCGCTGGGCATTGCCCGCGACGTTGTGGTCCAGACTGAGCAGCAGCGCCAGCAGGACCAGCATGGCGCAGCCGCCGTGCAGCCAGGTCGACAGCTCGCTGCCCTCCGTCGGTTCCTTCAGCCAGCGCAGGGTGACGTAGAGGCCGCTGGCGATGGTCGCCCCAAGCAGCAGCGTGATGCTCAGGGCCATTACAGGTCGCCGGGATCCAGTTCGGTCACCGGTCCCCAGCCCAGCGCCTCGATGGCGGCCCGGTGAGTGGTCAGGTCGCCGATCACGATCCAGGTGAGGGCCTGGGGCTGCAGCAGTCGCCGCGCGCCTTCCTGGGCCTGCTCGGCTTGCATCGCGTTCATCTGCGCGACAAAACGGGCGTAATAGTCGTCCGGCAGGTCCTCGGTGAGGATACGGGTCACCGAGCCGGCCAGTTCGCCCAGGGTCTCGTTCCGCCCGGGCAGCGACAGGGTCTGTTGCTTCACCACGGCCTGCAGTTCCTCGGTGCGAACGGGCTTGCCGCCGCGCATCTGTTCCAGTTCGCGGACGATTTCGCGCATCGCCGCCACCGTCTTGTCCGCCTGCACCCGGCCATAGACCACGAAGGGTCGCTGGGCGGCAGTGCTGATCAGGGTGCTGCCGGCGCCATAGGACCAGTGCTTGTCCTCGCGCAGGTTGAGGTTGATCCGTGAGGTGAACATGCCACCAAACACCTGGTTGGCGGCGCGCAGGGCCAGGTCCTGCGGATCATCCCGGGCAGGAGCCAGGTGACCGGCCAGCAGCAGGCTCTGTGGCGCGCCGGGGCGGTGCACCAGGTAGATGCGCTGGTTTTTTGCCTGCGCCACCGCGGGCAGCTTCAGTGCCGGTGCCGGCTGCTCGGTGCGCCAGTTGCCGAATTCGGCTTCCAGCAGCGGTTCCAGTTCATCGCGGCTGATATCGCCGACCACCAGCAGCTGGCTGTTGGCAGGCGTGATGTGGCGGCGGTAGAAGGCCCTGATGTCGTCGAGGCTGATGGCTTCGAGCGACTCCGGCCGCCCGCTGCCGGTCAGGGGTACGGCGTAGGGATGACCCTCGCCGTAGAGCAGGGGCGGCAGCACCCGCAGGGCCAGATTGACCGGATTGGCCCGTTCCTGCTCGATGCCGGCCAGCGCCCGCGGCCGCAGCCGGTCGAGTTCCGCCTGCGGCAGCTGCGGTGCGGTGATCACGTCCCGGTAAAGCGTCAGGGCCGGTTCCAGACGGGTGCGCACCGCCGAGAGGCTGACCGTGCTCAGGTCCAGGGACGCCCAGCTGGAGATGTTCGCGCCCAGCCGTTCCAGTGCTTCAGCCAGCTGCAGGGCATCGCGCTCGCCGGCGCCTTCATCCAGCAGCTGCATGGTCAGGCTGGCCAGCCCCTCGCGGCCGGCCGGGTCCGCGCTGTAGCCGCCCCGCGCCAGCAGGCGCAGCTCGACCAGCGGGACATCGTGGCGTTCCACCAGCACCACGGGCAGGCCGTTGGACAGGCTGAAGCGCTGCAGCGGCGGGAGTTCCAGGGCGCGGGCAGGGCCCGGCTGGGGCAGGGCGCTGCGATCGGCGCCGGTCCCGGAGGCCTTGGCGCTGACCGCCGGTTTCACGCGCAGGCGAAGATGGCCGTGACGCAACCAGCGTCCCGCCGTGTCGCGCACTTCCGCCGGCTTGATCTCGCGCAGCCAGTTCAATTCGTCCCGCCAGGCATCGGGGCGGCCGGCCAGGACCTGCGAGCTGGCCAGCAGATCGCTGCGCCCGCCAAAGCCGCCCAGCTTCTGCATGCCGCGGATCATGGAGACATACAGGCCCGTGCGGCTGCGTTCCAGTTCGTCGCTACTCACACCGTCGCTGCTCAGGCGGGCCACGGCGGCCAGCACCTGCTGTTCCAGTCGTTCGATATCCGCTTCAGGCCGGGCGGTCACCCAGACCATGAACTGCGAACCCATTTCCCGCGGCAGCACGAAAGCGCCCACATCCGTGGCGGTCTGCTCGCGATAGACCAGTTCCTGGTACAGCTGGCTGTTCTTGCCATTGGCCAGGGCATCGGCCGCGATCTGCAGGGCGACCAGATCGCGACTGTAGTTGGGGGCGACATTCCAGACGAAGTAGCTGCGGGCCTGGGGGACCTGATCTTCGATCTCCACCTCGCGGCTCTGCGCCATCGGCGCGGGCCAGTAACGGGCGCGCGACAGTTTCGGCCCCGGCGGGATGTCGCCGAAGTAATGGGCCATCTTTTCGCGGGCCTGTTCCGATGTGATGTCGCCGGCCAGCACGACCACGGCATTGCCGGGCCCGTACCAGGTGGAGAACCAGCGTTTGACGTCATCCAGACTGGCCGCGTCCAGGTCCGCCATGGAGCCGATGGTGGACCAGGAATAGGGATGTTCCGGCGGGTAGCTGTAAGGCGGGATCAGATCCCAGACCTTGCCATAGGGCTGGTTCTCCCGCTGACGCTTTTCGTTCTGCACCACCCCCCGCTGTTCGTCGAGCTTGGCCTGGTCGATGGCACCGAGCAGGTGACCCATCCGGTCGGACTCCAGCCACAGCAGGGTATCCAGGGCCGGCGTGGGTACGGTGGCGAAATAATTCGTCCGGTCGGCATTGGTGGTGCCGTTCAGATCCGTGGCACCGGCCGATTCGAGCGGACGGAAGAATTCGTCGTCGTGATTCTCCGAGCCGTTGAACATCAGATGCTCGAACAGGTGAGCGAAGCCGGTGCGGCCGGGCTCCTCGTTCTTGGACCCGACGTGGTACCAGATGTTGACCGCGACCAGCGGCTTGCTGTGGTCGGTGTGCACCACCACGGTCAGGCCATTGTCCAGGGTGAAACTGTCAAAGGCGACGTCCGGAATCGGCAGTTCCGGCGCTGGCGGGGTAGCGGGCCGCAGGCTGCAGGCGGCCAGCATCAGGGCGGGGGCAAGGCGGATCAGGCGGGTCAGGGGCATGGTCGGGTGATTCGTCTTCGGTTCAATAGTAGTACTGGTAACGCAGGCCGAAGGCCAGCGCGCTGCGCGGCGCCTGGTCGCGCCAGTTCATTTCCAGGTGCAGCGCCTGATGCCGGTCCAGGCGCAGGTTGTGGCGCCAGGTCGCGCGCAGGCGCTGCTGACCATTGGCAAACTTCTGGGCGGCAAGTTCCATTTGCAGTATGTGTTCACCGAAGTGCTGCAGCAGGCCGCTGCGCACGCCGGCGGCCGGTTGCAGAGGATCGGCGAAGCCCTGGTTGTGCTCCAGTCGCCCGGTGACCAGGGCGTAACCCAGTCCCCCGGGAGCCAGCGCCCAGGACCCGCCGACGCCGCCCGTGACATGCGCCACCCGGTGTTCGCTGCCGTCGGCCCATTGGCGCTCCAGGCCGGTGAGGATGGACCAGGACAGCGGGGCGAAGAAGCGATCCCGCGGGCTCAGCGAGATGATATCCACAAGATCGATGCGCTCCAGGTCGACCCGCGCGGTTTCGTCCACGCGCAGTTCGAAGTTGCCGATATTGATCTGGGCACCGGGCAGGAATCCGGTCGCGTTCTCTTCCAGGCTGTGCAGCGACAGCCGCAGGCCGAGGCTGAGATAGTCCAGCCGCTCCTCCCGCCACAACCCGGCCGACAGGCGGCGGCTGCCGTGGCTGAGATCCGGCGAATTCTCGGGCCGGGCCGCCGGACCCGCCTCGGGCAGGACATCGGCGTGCGCCTTGAGGGCGCGCAGCAGGGCAAAACTGTTGCGCGCCGCCACGGGATCGCGGGCTGCGCCGATCTGCGTGTAGCGCAGGTGCTTGTAAGCGGTTTCGACCAGCAGCGCGCGGGTGGCTGGCGCCAGCGCCTGCAATGCCGGGGATTGCAGCCGGGTCGGATCCGCGCCCAGCGCCTTCACCTCCGGGTGCAGCACCGGTGGCAAGGCGGCGAGGCGCTGGCGCAGCACCGTGCCCTTGGCCGGGCGGAACTGCTTGCCGCGCACCAGGTCGGCCCGCTGCGCGGCGCGCACG
>JBFKIN010000073.1:0-9808 GCA_041632255.1 Oceanococcus sp.
CGCAGCCACTCAAAGCTGGCGGCGTTGATGCCGCCTTCGCCCTGCACGGTTTCGACGATCACCGCCGCGGGCAGATCCACGCCGCTGCTGGAGTCGGACAGGATCTTGTCCAGATAGGCGGTGGTATCGATGTCGTCGCCCAGATAGCCGTCATAGGGCACCCGCGCCACGCCGTTGAGGGACACGCCGGCGGCGCCGCGGTGATGAGAATTGCCGGTCAGCGACAGGGATCCCAGCGACACGCCATGGAAGCCATTGGTGAAGGCGACGATGGTTTCACGCCCCTTGACGTTGCGGGCCACCTTGATCGCGGCCTCGACCGCGTTGGTGCCGGTCGGACCAGTGAACTGGACGATGTATTCCATGCCGCGCGGGGCAAAGATCTTGTCGTTCAGCGTTTGCAGGAACTCGCCTTTCGCGCGGGTGTGCAGGTCGAGGCCATGGGTGATGCCGTCATCCTGCACGTAGCGCAGCAGCGCCTCTTTCAGGACCGGGTGATTGTGACCGTAGTTCAGCGTGCCGGCGCCGGCGAGAAAGTCCAGGTAGCGGGTTCCATCGTCATCGTAGAGGTACTCTCCCTGGGCCTTGTTGAAGAGGCGGGGAAAGGTGCGCGCGTAGCTGCGCACTTCGGATTCGATCTCGTCAAAAATTTTCATACCGTTCATTCGCTCGATGGGGAAACTTGAAAGGGGCCGATGCGCATCAGGTGCTCGTCGGCGTGGGCACCGCCGAAATGCTGCTCGCGCTCGAAATGCACCCGCGACTGCCAATCGGCGTCGAGATCCTTGGCCAGGCTGCGGAACAGCGCCCAGGAGGCCTCGTTGTCAGGGGTGATGGTGGTGTTCAGATACCGCACGCCGCGGGTCTGTGGGCGATCCAGGATGTGCCGGATCATGCGCTTGGCCAGGCCATGGCCTCGGGCTGCGTCATCGACCGCGACCTGCCACAGGAAGTAGGTGTCAGCCTGGTCCGGGATCAGATAGCCGGAGACGAAGCCGACCATCTGGCCGTCCATCCAGGCGGCCACGGACGTGCCAGCGAAATGGCTGCAATGCAGCAGGTTGCAGTAGATGGAGTTTTCATCCAGCGGCTTGCATCTCGCTACCAGGCGGTGCAAGTGCGGGCCGTCGGCCGCGCTGGGGATGGTTAATTGAATTGTGGAATGGGAACTGTCTTCTGTGTTGTTGTCCGTCACGATACCCGTGGTCTGCCCTATCTCCTCAGGCTGACCATCCTTAGTTGTTCTGGGCAGCGCCGCAGGGCGGCGGCTGCGCGCGTCGCCACCATTCGGGGCGAAACGCTGGCCGCTATGGCTTGGGAGTCGACATCAGGTCCGGACGGCCGGCCGGTCCTGATAGCTCCTTTATCAATCCGCGCTTACGCTGTGCGCCGGCCGGATCGTGCTGATGGGAATCTCCTGCGACAGGCGCATCGGCGATTCATTGTGTGCCACCCGTGCAACGCATGGTTGGCGATTGAGCGGCACACTTTAACATATGGGGCGCGCGAAGTCCATTTCAAGTCATTCGCAAGTGGCTGAATTTCCTCAATTTGACCCTGTGCGGGCCGGCCGGCAGGCCGTTTGGGCCAAGGCGCGCCGCGGGTTTCCGGGTCTGCCACCGCGGCCGGGATTTGACTACCATGAAGGGATGAACCGACACACCCTCCGTCCCCTCCAGGCCGCCTGGTTGTCGCTGGAAAGCGAGGCTGCGCCCATGCACATGGGCGGCCTGCTGTATTTCAAGCTGCCGCGCGGCGCCAAGGCCGATTTTGTCCAGTCCCTGGCGGATGAGATGCGCGCCCAGGCGCCCCAGGGGGCGCCCTGGACGCTACGACTGCAGCGCGCTCCCGGGCCCTTCACGATGGCTCGCTGGGTCGCCGACGGGAACCTGGATATCGACTACCACTTTCGCCACTCGGCGCTGCCGGCACCGGGCGGCGAGCGGCAGATCGGCGAACTGGTCTCGCGCCTGCACGGTCACCCCATGGACCTGAGCAAGCCGCTGTGGGAGGTCCACCTCATCGAGGGACTCGAAGGACGTCGCTTCGCGCTGTACATCAAGCTGCATTCCATCGCATTTGACGGGGCGGCGACGATGGAACTGCTCAGGAAGGCCTTTGTCCCGGACAGCCGCAAGCGCCACATGACGCCGATCTGGGCATTGCCGCTGGCTTCCCAGCCTGCATCCAAGCTGCTGGAGGACTGGCCGGCGCTGCTGCGGGCTCTGGGTCATCGGCTGCGGGGCGGTCTGCAGCCCTCGCTGACCTGGACGCGGCTGAAGGGCGTGCCGCGTTCGGCCCTGAATGATCGCTTCAACAATCAGCGGCGCTTTGCCACCCAGCAGTACGGACTGGATCGACTGCAGCCGCTGGCCGAGGCGCTGGGCGTGTCCGTCGAAGTCCTGCTGCTTTACCTCTGCGCCAGTGCATTGCGCCGATTTTTCAAGGAATT
This sequence comes from Oceanococcus sp., assembly GCA_041632255.1. Classification (GTDB taxonomy): domain Bacteria; phylum Pseudomonadota; class Gammaproteobacteria; order Nevskiales; family Oceanococcaceae; genus Oceanococcus. The sequence goes on from JBFKIN010000073.1 coordinate 2,453, forward strand.
CAATGCGTTGCCGGAGATTCCGCTGGTCGCCCTGATCGCCGACCGTTCGCGTGGCGATGGCCAGCTGAGTCCGCTGTTCATCAGTCTGGGCACCCAGCAGGCCAGCCGTCGGCGACGGCTGGACGAGATTCGCGACTCCCTGCGTCTGGCGCGCCAGCAGTTCGCCGTGCTGCCGCCCGAGGACGCCCGCGCCGAGGGCGCGGTGGACACCCTGCCGTACCTGCTGCGTCAGGCCTTGGGTATCGATCATCATCTGGCACCCATGTTCAATCTGGGCATCGCGCAGCTGTCGCTGGGTGATGAGGCGCGATACTTTAACGGCGCGCGCCTGGAGTCGGTTTTCCCGATGCCCATGCTGCTGCAGGGCGGGGCCCTGAATATCGCTTTCATGCGCTATGCCAGGAGCTGGAGCATCGGTCTGTGCGGGGCGCGCGACAACCTGCCGCATCTGCAGCGCATGGCGGTCTACATGGGTCTCGCGCTGGACGAACTGGAAGAGGCGTACAAGCATGATCAATAAGGCCATTCGCCTGGGCCTGGATCAGGCACTGGCGGTCAACCAGCGGGCTGCGGCCAGCCTGATCAACGGGGCCGAGTGGCTGTTCCGGCGTCAGCGGCTGGTCAAGTCCGGGCGCACCTGGTTCGAGCTGGTCCACGATGGCGATCCGATGTCAGTGCGTTACTACGGTTTGCCGGAGGAGACCGAGATCCAGTTGTCAGATGGCGGCGTGATGCCCATTCAGCGTCAGCAGCACCCGGTGCCGCTGGTGCTGGTGCCGCCGCTGGGCGTGACCACCGAAACCTTCGACCTGATGCCGCAGCGCTCGCTGGTGCGCTACATGGCCGCTCGCGGCTATCGCACCTACCTGATCGACTGGGGCCGGCCGCGCCGCGAGCACGCGCGTCTGGGGATGTATGACTATTCCCACCGGATGATGAGCACCGCGCTGGACAAGATTCGCGCTCACGCCGGCGTCGAGGACCTGTCGCTGATGGGCTGGTGCATGGGTGGCCTGCTGTGCCTGCTTTACCAGGGCCTCAATCAGGACAAGCACATCCGCAACATCGTCACCGTGGCCAGTCCTATCGACATGCGCGGCGGTGGCATCGTGGCCGGCGCGGCGCAGGCCCTGAACGCACCGGCGAAGCTGATCCGCAAATACACCAATCTGCGCATGCAGATGCTCGATCCCGTGCTGCTGCATTCGCCCGGCTGGGCCACCACCCTGGCCTTCAAGATGACCGACCCGGTGGGCAGCGTGACCACTTACTGGGATCTGGTCACCCGGCTGTGGGATCGCGAGTTCGTCGAGTCCTACAGCACCACCTCGGACTACCTGAACAACATGCTGTTGTATCCGGGCGGGGTGATTCAGGACATGACAGTCAAGGTTGCGGTCGACAACCAGCTGGCCCAGGGCAAGATCGAGATCGGCGATCGGATCGCCGAACTGGACCGGATCAAGTCCGCCATGCTGGTCTTTGCCGGCGAGCGCGACACCCTGGTTCCGGCTGGCATTGCGCAGAGGATCATCGACATCGTGGCCTCGCAGGACAAGGAGTTCCGGGTGGCCCCTGGAGGCCACATGGGGGTGATTCTCGGCAGCAAGGCGGTCGGTGCGGTCTGGTCCGATTCGGCGGACTGGCTGGCTTCCCGTTCGGCCTGAGCTGCTGCGAACGGATCAGGCCGGGAGCGGGGCGGACGCTAGACTGGGCGCCTCCCTGCACGGTCTGACAGCATGAGTTCCTCCGCACGGATCAGCCCTACCGCCCATGCCACCGGTTACATGTGGTATCGCCATGGGCTGTCCCACCCGGGTCTGGTGACCTCTCGCGGGCGTCGCTACGACGCCGCCTTCGGGGCGCTGACCGGGTTGATCGAACGACGCAGCGGCTTTTCGTTCGACACCATGATGCTGACCCGGCATCGCGGCATCGACGGCCAGCTGGATGCGGCCATCGAGTCGGGCCGGGTCGGTCAGGTGATTGAGCTGGCTGCCGGGCTGTCGCCGCGCGGCTGGCGTTTTCGTCAGCGCTATGGCGAGCGGGTCCGCTATATCGAGACCGACCTGCCGCACATGGTGGACGAAAAACGTCGCTTGCTGGATACAGCCGGCCTGCGCTTGCCTGGCCATGACGTGGCGGTGCTGGATGTGCTCAGCCCTCGAGGGGCGGACAGCCTGTCGGCGCTCGCCGCCGGCCTCGATCCGCAACGCGGCCTGGCGATCATCACCGAGGGGCTGATGAATTACCTGTCACCCGGGCAGGCCAGCGGCGTCTGGCGACGTATTGCGCGGACCCTGAATGGATTCCCCCACGGCCTGTACCTGAGCGATTTCTATCTGCCGTCGGATCACCGTGGCTGGATGACAGTCGCCTTCGGTGCGGTGCTGCAGAGCTTCGTGCGGGGGCGCATGCATGTCCATTTCGACGGGGTTGACGAAGCGCGGTCTTCGCTCATGGGGCTGGGCTTTGCCGAGGTCGCTGTGTTGTCGGCCGATCAGATGCCGGCGACCCGCGATCTGGCGGGGAGCAAGGGCGCCCAGCGTGTCCGTGTGCTGCAGGCGCAGACTGCGGGCGCGCCCGATCAGTAATCGAGGCGGAACAGCAGTTCGGTCATGTCCGGACGCCAGCCATGCTCCTTGAGCGACACCCGGTTGTTGCGCACCGGGACACCCTCTTCGTGCAGCAGGGCGCTCTGCTTCAGTGCGAGTTTCGAGGCGGCCGGAAAGGCCAGTTCCCCGGACGCGCGCAGCACGCGATACCAGGGCACCTGCATCGCATCCGGGGCGTAGCCCAGCGCGCGGCCGACCAGTCGGGCGCGGCCGGGCAGGCCGGCCAGGTCCGCGATCTGGCCGTAGCTGGCCACCTTGCCCGGGGGGATTGCCAGAACGGTGTGCCAGATGCGCAGGTAATTGGGGTTGGCCTCGGCCACCGCCAGTTCAGTCCGCCATCTTTTCGTAGCGCACGGACAGCTTCTCGTAGAGGGTGTCGGCGAGTTCGAAGATCGGCGTGTCGGTGAGGCCAGCCATGATCTCGGACAGGTGCTCGTTGTCCTCCATGCCGCCGAAGCGCTTGCGGTAGCCGCCGGTCTTGTAGCCCCGGTCCTGACGGAAGCGATTGACCACGTTCTTGCCGACATAGAGCTCGAACAGACGGTCGAAGCCGAGGCCGAAGATGCGGCAGGCGGCATGGAAGTGCGGCAGCAGCCCTGGCAGATCGCGGGCAATGGCCTGGGCCACCAGCGCCTCGATGCAGGCGTTTTTGTCCTCCTCATCCGCGATGCCGGCCGCCGGCAGCAGCCGGGCGGTGGGCAGGTCCTCTTCCAGGGCCCACGACAGCACGAAGTGCCAGATGTCGCAGAGTTCGATCTGCTGCTGCTCCCGGTGCTGGGCGCGGGCATGGTCGGACTCGAACTTCGGCGCCGCCTTCCACCATTTCCAGTCACCTTCCCGGTCGAGGATTTCCGCGCATTCCATCCAGATGGCGCGGTGCCAGGCCTGGCCGGCGCTTTTCCACTGCGGATTGATGATGGAATTCACGCCCTCCTGCAGGGAGAGCATCAGCTCGAGTTTTTCTTCCTCGTTGTTCATGGGGCATCCGGCGTCGGGGAGGGCCGCACTATAGCCGCCGGACGCGGACCTGCCCACCGCAGCGTGGCGGCCCAGGACAGCGGTTGGTGGGCTCAGGCGTTCAGTGTGCGCAGGAGCGATCCAGCCGCGTCCATACCGGCGTCAGCTGGCTGGACAGCGGCGCCAGCCGCCCCAGTTTCAGCCAGCGCTGCTCGGGGCCATGAAAATCGGAGCCGACCGAAGCGAGCAGGCCGTGATTCAGGGCGTCGCGGGTGCACAGGGCCAGGTCCTGCGCCTGCTGTGAAGCGCCCGCACTGACCTCCAGGGCATCGCCCCCCGCCGCCTTGAAGGCAGTCAGCATGCGCTGACGCCATGCGCCGCTCAGCCGGTAGCGCAGGGGGTGGGCGAGCACCGCCAGCCCGCCTGCGGCATGGATCCAGCCGATGGCCTCGTCGAGTGCCGCCCATTGCGTCGCGACATAGGCCGGCTTGCCAGCCGCCAGATGCCGGCGAAAGGCCAGCTTGAGGTCCGCCACCAGGCCGTCGCTGACCAGCAGGCGGGCAAAATGGGTGCGGGTGATCTGGCCACCCTGGGCCAGTTCGGCGGCCCGCTCCATGGGCTGGTTTACGCCCAGGCTGGCAAGCTTTGCGGCGATGCGTCGGGCACGATCCTCACGCAGGGCCTGCAGGCCAGCCAGGCCGGCACACAGCTTGGGGCACCGCGGGTCGATATTGAGACCGACAATGTGCAGGGTCTTGCCCTCCCAGCTGACCGAGATTTCGACCCCGTTGATCAGAGCTATGCCGGCGGCATCTGCGGCCTGCCGCGCTTCATCGAGGCCGGCGGTGGTGTCGTGGTCGGTCAGGGCCAGCAGCTCGACGCCGGCAGCCCGGGCCTGTTCCACCAGCTCAGCGGGGCTGAGGCGGCCATCGGAGGCGCGTGAGTGGGTGTGCAGGTCGGTTCGGCAGCTGGCGGGGTACACGGCGATTCGGGTGCAAAGACGGGCACGCTAGCACAGGCACGGCCGCAGTGTGCGCCCGCGTCGCCAAGCGGCGGCAGCCGGCGTAAACTGATCCTCCGACGAAGATGTCCCGGCAGCTGGTGAGCCAGGGACGCACCAGGGGAGGGGGATGAAGCAGCAGCATCTGAGTTATCGTCTGACACGACTCTGCATGCTCTGGGCGCTGGGCATCGGTGTCCTGCTGTCGCTGCTGCAGATCGTCATTGACGGCGTGCGCGAAAGTGCCCGTATCGACCAGCGCATGCAGCACAGCCTGAGTGTGGTGCGTGATTCTGCGGCCGAGGCGGTCTACAACATCGATGACGAGCTGGCCTTGCGGGTGGTCTCCGGACTCGCTTCGATCGATGGCGTCATCCGGGCGCAGGTGAGCCTTCCGGACCGGGCGCTCGCCGAGAAGCAGGCCGAGCCCAGTCACAGTCCCTTGCGTCTTCTGACCGACGCCATTTTCGAGCCGCGCCGTGAATACCGGCTGGAACTCAGCGCCCCGCGAGGCGGCCAGCCGATCGGGCGCCTGGATGTGGTTCTCGATACGGCCATCGCGGGCCGCGATTTCGTCAGTCGTTCCTTTCTGGTCGTGGGCGTGGGCCTGATCCGAGCGCTGGTGCTTGCCGCCGTGCTGATGGCAGTCTGCTACGTCATGCTCACGCGACCATTGAGCCGGCTGGCCAAGCGTCTGTCGCGCATCGACCATGCTGCCCCGGAACGTGTCAGCTTCGAGGTGCCACCCGGCCACGAGAACGACGAGCTGGGCAGCTGGGTGCGCCAGATCAATGCGCTGCTGAATGGCATTCGCATGAACCTGGAAGCTCGTTCAGCGGCCGAGGATCAGGCGGATTTCCTCCGCCAGTTCGATGCCCTGACCGAACTGCCGAACCGCGCACTGTTCATGGACCGGCTGCGCCAGGCGCTGGAATCCGCCCGCCGCGACGGTCGGGAGCTGGGTGTCGTCTTTACCGACATCAGCCGCTTTCAGCACCTCAATGACGAACACGGCTTCGAGTTTGGTGATCAGGTCCTGGTCGAGGTGGCGCGCCGGATCGGGGAGTCGCAGCGGGCTGGTGATCAGATCGCTCGCCTCTCGGGAGACCGTTTCGGTTTCATGTTCGAAATCGAGGACGGGGTGGAGGATGCGCTGCGCCGGGTGGAAAATCTGCGCGCCCGCCTGCAGGCTCCGCTGCAGATCGGCGATCGTGCGGTCTGCCTGGAGTTGTGCCTGGGTGTATCGATGTTCCCGGCGGATGCGGACAGTGCGGAAATGCTGGTCAAGAATGCGGAAACCGCCCTGTCCGTCGCCAGGGAACAGTCGGTCACTGCGATCCAGTTCTACGAATCCCGCACCGGTGACGAAATCCGCGTGCGCCGGCGCCTGCGTGGTGAACTGGAAGCCGCCCTGCAGGCCGATGACTTCACCCTGTACTACCAGCCGCAGTTCGACGCCTCCAGCGGGGATTTGACGGGCGTGGAGGCGCTTCTGCGCTGGCAGGTGGCGACTGGCGAGCGGGTGTCCATCGAGGATCTGATCGGTATTGCCGAGGATGCCGGGCAGATTGGCGCACTGGGTGAGTGGGTCATCCGCAAGGCCTGTCTCGACGCCGCGAGCTGGCTTGAGCAGGGTCTCCACCCATTCCGGATCGCAGTCAACATCTCGGTGCTGCAACTGGATTATCAGGGTTTCGTGGAAGCCGTGGACCAGGCTCTGGAAGACAGCGGCATCGAGGCGCAACGGGTGGAGCTGGAGATCACGGAAACCGCGATCATGAAGGACGTGAAACGGGTGATACAGCGGCTGGGTCAGATCCGCGAGCGCGGGATTCACGTCGCGGTGGATGATTTCGGCACTGGCCACTCCTCACTGCAGTATCTCAAGCGCCTGCCAATCAACTGTCTGAAGATCGACCAGAGTTTCGTCCGCGACGTCTGCGCCGATGCCGGTGACGCGCAGATCGTCGCCGCCATGATCAGTCTGGGCAAGAGCCTGAAGCTGCGGGTGGTGGCCGAGGGTGTGGAAGACGAGGATCAGCTGGGCTTCCTGCAGCAGCATGGCTGCGATGAGGTCCAGGGCTTTTTGCTGGCCCGGCCGATGCCACCTGACGAGCTTGTCCGCTTCGTTCGTGAGCATGCGACAGAAGGTCGGCCCATGCCGGATCAGCGCGCCGCCGGCTGATCCTCCTGAGCCAGTCCATGGCGCTGGAGCAGGGCCTGCAGGCTGCCGTCCGCGCGCATGGCTGCCAGGCCTCGGTTGAAGGCTTCGCAATAGGCCGCTCCCCGGGGGTGAGCGCGGGAGAAAGCCACATGCAGGGTCTTGTACTCCAGGGGCGGCAGCATGGGTTCCAGCTGTTCCGCGTATTCCTGCAGCGGGCCGTCAAGCAGGTGCTTGGCCACCAGCCGGTCAATGACGACCAGATCGACCCTGTCGTAGGCCAGCTTTTTCAGATTGATCTCGTCGCTGGTCGCCTCTTCCTTGCGCAGGTAGTCAGCCGCATCGAAGGCCACGGTGTTGGCGTATCCCCGGACCACGCCAAAGCGCTGAGCCGACAGTCCGCGCAGGGCCTTTTCGGGCTCTTCCATCGGGTCGGCGACAAAGTCCAGATCCTCGCCTGCGCGACGGTAGAGCACGATGGGTCCGCCCGGGAACGGGTCCGAGAACAGGAAGTCCGCTTGCCGCTCATCAGCCAGATACTCCGGAAAAAGGCCAGCCATGCGACCTTGGCGGGCGATTTCCACCGCCCGGGCCCAGGGCCGGAATTCCGCCCGAAGGCTCAG
>JBFKIN010000074.1:0-9784 GCA_041632255.1 Oceanococcus sp.
GATATCGAAGTCCAGCACCAGCGGCTCCGATGTCACGCCCCCGGGGCTGACCGCCATGGCGCTCAGGGTCACCGGCGCGACGATTTCGATCGGCTGCCGATAGAGCGGCGAACCGGTTGAGAGCGGCACGCCAGCCGTGTTGTAAACGATGAAAGCTTCAGGGTCGTCGCTGCTCAGGCTGACCTGCTGTGGATGCTCGAAACTGCCTCCGGCCGAACTGGCCTGGATGCTCGGTCGGCGCCGCTCGAAATCCGTGGGCGTATAGGCCTTGTAGCGGCGCATGGGGCTGGACAGCAGGCTCTGCGGATCATGCGCGTAGCAGGTGTAAAGCTTGCCCGACTGCATCCGCAGCTGCTTGACGGACGGGGTATCTCGGTCAGGGTAGCGGCCATCATCCGTGCAATGCAGCTGCGCGCCCTCGCGGGAGGGCTCGAGGCGATTGTCCGCGATCGCAACATCCGGCGGCAACGCCTTGCGCCGCGCATCCGGCGCATCGCGCAGCCAGGTGACCATGGCGTCCATCGGCCCGGGTTCGCGCGGCAGGTTCAGGTGCCCGTACCAGGTGCTGTTCTCGCGGTTGTAGGCCAGATTGTAAGCCCCCTCCAGGGCACTGGAGTCCTGCCAGGGGCGCGGGAACAACACGTCACCCCAGCCGGTGCCGTCGTAAAGGGTCATGTAGCGGGTCGGCCCCGGGGTCTCGCCGCCCTGATCGAGTTGGGCCAGCCAGGGGCTGTCCGGCGCCAGCTCCCAGGACACCGGGCGTTGCTGCCCGCGTGTATCCGGCCAGGCGGTCCAGACTCCATCATTGGCCCCGCAGGCCCCGATGAAGCTGCGTACCCGATGCCAGGAGTTGGTCTGCTTCATCCATTGCCGGACCAGGGTCACACCCAGCGAATGGCCGATGACATCGACCTGGGGCACGGGATCGCCGGTGCGCTCTTCAAGATATGCGGTCACCGCATTGACGATGCGTTCCACGCTGGGCACGGACAGGTCATTGCTGTCGAAATAGCGCACGTTGTCCCAGCCGTAGCCCAGGGCCCATAACTCATCTTTGCTGTAGCCGCTTCCGGCGAAGTGCTCACGGACCGGCAACCAGTACCGGGCCGAAACCGTATTGCCGTGGATGAAGATCACCGGAGTGCGGTCCACACCGCCTCCGCCACCACCAAAACCTGGCATGGGCTGGCCGGTTTCAGCCGACCGGGGGGACTCGAAGTCGGCCGGCAAATCACGCAGTGCCGGCGGCTCGACCCCCAGCGCGGGCAGCAGGACCTGCCGCGGGGCGCACCCGGCCAGCAAGAGCAGCGCCAGCATACCGAGCAGTCCGTGCATCCCGCGCGCGCTCATGGCGCCCACCACAGGTGGACAAAGCGAAACTCGAAATAAGGAGAGGCCGACACTGCGGCGGCCTCCTGCACCCCGAACAGCGTGGTTCCCGTATCCGCGCCGGGAATCCGGTTGTCCGCCACACCATCACCGTCATCATCGACGCAGGGCTGCAAGCAGACGTTGTAGGTGGCGTCAAACTGGCTGCCACGCCCGGACACCGGCATGGCGACGCGGAACTGCAGCACCGAGGAGGTGCGGTAGATGTAGTAGATGCCGGCCGTGATCATGTTGCCCTCGATGCCCCGGTCCGCGTAAGGGCCGGGAACCGGATGCAGGTAGAACTGGTCAGTGGCCGGGTTGTTGCAGACTTCCGGCGAGATCACCTCGATGCCGAGACCGTTGTTGGTATTGTTGCAGGCCGATTCGGGCGACAAAGGCTGGTCCTTGAAGTTGACCGTGAGCTTGTCGTAACGATTCGGCCCCACCGAGGCCCGGTGGGAGTACCCGATATCCGCAAACCAGTGCTGGTTGAACTTCCAGGCGAAGTTGATCTCCAGGTTGCGCCAGTCCGCGATGCGGGTCGGCGTCAGACCACCAAAGGACGGCTCGTCATTGTTTTCGTTGAATTGCCAGGCGAAGGTGCCGTCGATGTAGAGTCGCCCGAAGGCCTCGGCATGGAACGCGAACTGGGGCATGTAGCTCCAGTAATTGGTACCGATGTTCAGCGCGGCATCGGTGTCGTAACTGCCGATGGGAAACTTGACCGTGGTCGCCAGCAGCCCGTTGGCCTTGATCGGTCCCCACTGGTGCTCGTGGCCGTAGATGCCGCACAGGCCGAACAGGTCCCCGAAACCATTGGCGCCGGGCCGGATTCCGAACAGCCGGGTCCGCTCGGCGATCCGGCCGGTGTTCTGCTGATAGCCGAGCACCCCGATGGCGCGGCAAAACTGCGGCCGGGTGTTCAGCAGTGGCACCTTGGTGTCCTCGAAGAGGTTGCCGATCCACAGATACTTGAACAGGAACAGCGCGGCGTCGGTGGAATCCCCCGGCTCCACGAAGGGGGTGCCCAGTTCGATCTTGTTGCCCTCACGATCATAGATGTGCTCGATCTCGGTAAAAATGAAGGTGCCTTCGACATAGGGCCCGGGTGGCAGCCGTGAGTACTCAGACAGATGCGGCGTGAACACGATGCCGGCCCGGGCCGGCAGGGCCAGCAGGACGAGCGCGGCGGGGAACAGAATTCTGGCAATCATTCGGAGCAACCCCGGCAATTGAAGGTGTCGCGCTCCAGGAAGCTGAAGCTCAGGTGCAGGGACAGGCGGTCCGAGGCCAGCACGCGGGCCGGACCGAAACCGTCCGTGATGATGCGCTCGCCATCGACAGTACTGCAGCCCGTCGCCCCCGCTGTACAGCCCTCCGGAGTGCGGATCGTGTAGGGCAATTCGAAAGCGCCGCTTTCGCCTGCCACTGGGCGTGTCCAGTCCAGACTGAGGCGCAATCGCTGCGTGACGAACCAGCTCAGACTGACACCCAGGGTTCGCAGGGCCGTGCCCCCGTCACGATAGCGCCCGGGCGTCGGGTAGGTGTCGGAGCCCGGTGGAGGCGAAGGTGGATTGGGCGCAAAGCGCGGATTTTCGTAGACGTTCGCTGCACCCTCGCGCGCGGTCGCGAACAGATTCAGATAGAGGCCAGGCAGCAGACGCTGGCCGAGGGACAGATCGAGGTCCAGATCACTGCCCTGTTGAGCGGGCGCCAGTGCACCAAAGGCCGGGTCCTGGTTCTTGAAGTACTCGGTGTACTTCAATCCCGCATCCAGGAACGCGCCCGGCCACGGTTGCCAGTGCAGGCCCATCTGCGCGTGGGCCGACGGGCTGTTGCTGCCGGCGCTGACCGGCGCATCGCGATCGTACGCGCCGAAGTTGGCGGTGAATCCCAGCAAGGCCAGCAATGCCAGGGGGCTGCGATCGCGAACGCGCCAGGTCTCGGTCGGCGATCCGAACAGGTAGGTGCCGAACTCGAAGCTCATGTCGCCAATCCCGCTGCCATTGTTGCGCAGGTCATCGGCGTCGGTGCTGGCGTCGTCACTGGTGTCATTGATGAAGGCCGTCAGCCCGCCACGGGTGCTGGTGCGGGCGTGTCGCAGGCTGATACGAGCCATCCACGTCCGGCTGGAGATGAACGGCGCGCCGTAACTTTCGAACCAGGGAAAGTGCCAGGTCAGTGCTGCGTTCAGGCTGTCGCGCGGCAAGGCGGTCGGATCCGGCCAGGATTGCACGGCGGAATCGCGCTCCCTGCCATTGGCGTCGAAGGCGCGGTCACCCTCATCGGTTTCGTAGGACAGATCCAGGTACTGCCCCGGATACAGGGGCATGTAACGGCCGAATTGTGGCGCAGCGAACACGAGGGTCGGAAACAGGCCAACCAGCAGGACAATCATCAGGCGCATGCGAGGCTCCGCTGCGATTCGTAGAGGCGCCGGATCTCCGGCTTGAGGATCTTGCCGGCGCCACTCTTGGGCAGCGCATCAAGAAACAGAATCACGCGCGGCAGCTTGTAGCCAGCCAGATGGACGCGAAGGCGCTCACGCAGATCGGCTTCGTTCAGCGCCGCATCCGCCCGCAGCACAAGCGCGGCCAGGCCGATTTCCCCCCAGCGCTCATCCGGCACCCCGAGCACGGCGGCTTCGGCAATTTCCGGCTGGGCGTACAGCGCGGTCTCGATTTCGACGGGATAGATGTTCTCACCGCCGGAAATGAACATCTCCTTGCGCCGGCCACTGATCGTGAATCGGCCCTGTTCGTCCTGACGCGCCAGATCGCCGGTCCACAACCAGCCATCGCGCAGGCAGGCTGCGGTAGCCTCCGGCTGCTCGAAATAGCCCAGGAACAGGTGCGGGCCCGCCAGCGTCAACTCTCCTGTCTCGCCCGCCGGCACGGGCTGGCCTGCCTGATCACGCACCACCGCGCGGGCATGTGGCATGGGATATCCCACACTGCCGGGATGGCGCTCGGCATCGTCGAGGCTGATCGAAAAGCAGTTCACGCCCGCTTCGGTCATGCCATAACCCTGACGAAAGCGCACTCCGTGCTCCACGTAAGGCTGGCGGACCGGTTCGGGACAGGGCGCACCGCCGGAGATCGCCCAGCGCACACCGGACAGGTCCGCGCCGGCAAAGTCGGGATGCTCGGCCAGCATCTGAAACATCGTCGGCACCATGAACAACAGGCTGGCCCCATGCGCCTGCACAAGGGACAGATACTCACGAGGCTCGAAGCTCTCCTGGATCACGACCCGGCCGCCGGCGTGCAGCAACGGCATGGCCAGCGCATTGACGGCCGCATGAAAGGCGGGCGTGGCGAGCACAACGCAGTCACTCTCGCTGACCCCCCAGCCCATCAGGGTGTTGACGGCGTTGTAGAAGATCTGGCGGTACGGCAGCATCGCCCCCTTGGGCGTGCCCGTGCTCCCGCCGGTGAACTGGATCATCGCGACATCCTCGTCACCCACGACGGCATCTCGCGGCGCCAGATCGGATGCCTCGGACAACCAGGATTCATAAGCTGACAGATCCAGACCGGATGGGGCTGTTGCGGCCTGATGCTGACGCGCCGCGTCATGCAGCAACAAGCGCGGCTGCAGATGTCCGATCGCAGCGGACTGTTCGGCATCCGAAAGCCGGTAATTGAAGGCGACCGGCACGAAGCCGAGCTTCGGGGCAGCCAGCATCAGATCGAAATGGGCCAGGTGGTTGGCGGCGAGGATGCCCACCCGGTCGCCCTTGCCAATGCCAAGCCCGGCCAGTGCACCAGCCAGCCGACGGGCTCTCAGGTCCAGCGCGGCATAGTCGTACCAGCGGTCTCGAAAGAAAATCGCTGGCCGTCGCGGCGTCAATTGGGCGCGCCATGCCGCCAGATCATGTTGCATCGTCCTCTCCCCCGAACCGGTTCTCCGCCGACCCTTCAGTGTTCGCCGTCACCCCAGCGCAGGCAGATGGCATTCCAGACATAACCAATCCCTGCCGCCACGATCACCACCAGATCCCCAGGCCTGAGCATCCCGCGCTGGCGAGCCAGATGCAGGCTGAGCAGCCCGTCGACCTGGCCGATATGGCCATAATCCGACAGGTAGATGGAGCGCGCCGCCGGGAGTCCCAGTTCGCCCAGAATGCTGTCGTGAGCGCTGCGCTTCATGTGCAGCATGGCGAGAAAAGCGATGTCTTCAACGCGCGCACCGGAGCGGCTCACCGCTTCGCGCACCACGTGCAGGAAATTCGGTACCGACTTGTCCGCCATGCGCTCCCGCATGCCAGCCATATCGCGGACCTGCAGACGATAATCTCCCGTGTTGTCGGGCTTGAGAGGCTCCCGCGTGCCGCCCACAGGCACCAGCACATCCAGGGAAAAACTCCCGTCGGTGATGAAGCTCGACCCGAGGATTTCGTGACCCGGCCCCTGCCGGCTGACCACCGCCGCCCCGCCGCCGGCCGCGAGGTTGTAGAGGAATCTCACATCCGGGTCCCGGTAATCCACCAGATCACCATTACGATAGCCACCGGCCACCAGCGCGTGGTCCAGACCGGCGTCGCCGCGCAGCATGTCCGCCGCGAGCTTCAGCCCGAGTACACCGGTGCCGCACTTCTGGCCGATATCGAAGGCATAGGCGCGATGGGCCCCGATCTCATGGGCCAGCTTGATGCCGCTGGTCCAGACCGGATAGTCCTTGTGTTCCTCGTTGATCGAAATGACCACGTCCATGTCAGCAGCATCCAGGCCGGCGTCTGCCAGCGCCGCCCGGCCCGCTCTTTCGCCCATGGCACAGGTGTGGTCTTCCGGCCCGGGCACGGTTTTCTGGCTGATGCCGAGCTTGTCGCGCACCACCGCTTCCGGCAGGCCGCTGGCTGCTGCGATCTCCGCCGCGCTATGCCGCCCCTCGGGCAGGTAGACCCCGAGGCCTCGCACAAAGGGCATGGACGGCCTACTCCGGACGGGGCAGGATGCCGTGGCCGATGAATTCCATCACGGCATCCATGGTTTCGGGACGCGGCTGCTTGCCTTGCCACAGGCAATAGCGCAGCCCGAGGAAATGACCTATACCCATGATCGCCCAGGCCCGGACCTCGGCATCGCCCGGCGCAAGCTCGCCGCGAGCCGCCGCCTCATCCAGCACGCGGGCATAGCCGCGGGCGAGGTCGTTGTAATAGTCCCGGTAGACCTGCTCATCGACGAAGTGCGCCTCCTGCACGATGCGGTAGAGGCGCGGATGTCTGCTGACGAAGTCGATGAAGGCTTCGAGGCCCCGCCTTTCGGCCTCCATCTGGTCGCCCGACCCGGCCACCGCCTCCCGCATTGTCCGACGCAACTGGTGGCCGATGTCGCGCACCAGTTCACGGTAGATCTCTTCCTTGCTTGGAAAATAGATGTAGAAGGTGCCCTGTGCCACCCCACAACCGGCGGTGATGCCGGCAACCGAGGCGGCATGAAAACCCTTCTCACCGAATTCGATCTCGGCGGCGCGCAGGATTTTCTCCCGCGTGGCCTCGCCCCGCTTTGTCGCCGGCTTGCTGACCGTTCTGTGCCTGATATCCGGCATGTCGTCTCCTGACATGACAGTTGAGTCATGTTTAGGGCAAACTTAGCGCTGGCAGAAGGGACTTGTCAACACGCTGCAAGCCGCCCCTGCAGGGCGACCACCCGACTGCCACGATTCTCATCGCACAAGGACCTCGAACCATGACTCGACGCATCGCACTGGTTTCCGGCGGCACTGGCGCGCTGGGCACTGCGATCTGCCGCGCCCTGCACCACCAGGGGCGCGCCGTGATCGCCCTGGGCCATCCAACGGACGCACCGCGTATGGACGCCTGGAAGCAGGCCAACCTGCAGGCCGAATGCGAGATTCGCCATCACCTCGTCGATGTGGCGGATTACGAGGCCTGCAGCGACGCAATCCGGGTCCTGCAGGCCGATGTCGGCCCGATCGAGATTCTCGTCAATGCCGCGGGCATCACGCGGGACGCTTCACTGCGCAAGCTGCGTCCGGAAGACTGGCGGGCAGTCATGGCCACGAACCTGGACAGCGTATACAACCTCAGCCAGTTGTTGATCGACGGCATGCTGGACAATGGTTTCGGACGCATCGTCAATATTTCCTCGGTCAACGGCCGCAAGGGTCAGTTCGGGCAGACCAATTATTCCGCCGCCAAAGCCGGCATGCACGGCTTCACCATGGCCCTGGCGCAGGAAGTAGCGCGCAAGGGAATCACGGTCAACACGGTGTCGCCCGGCTACATCGACAGCCCGATGATCCGCCAGGTGCCGGAGGCTATCCGCGACCGCATCCGCGAGTCCATTCCGGCCGGTCGTTTCGGTCAGCCCGAGGACATCGCCCGCACCGTCGCCTTTCTGACGGCTGAGGAAGCCGGCTATGTGACCGGCGCGGAGCTGGCAGTCAACGGCGGGCTGCACATGCACTGAATCCCTCGGACCCAGGGCGGCAGCAGCTCTCGGCCTGGCCTGGCAAACCAGGACACGCAGCATCACCCGTTCAAGGCCGGCAGCGATGGCCGCCCCCGCCAAAGGCCATGAAGCCTTTCTCGGTCTGTCCATTGGCGCGGCTCGGGCGGCACGCCACCCCAAACCGGCAGCCTTGCTCTGCCAAGCCTGCACCGCGAGGCAGCGCGAAGCGCCGCCGGAGAGATGGTGCCCAGACCCGGGCTCGAACCGGGACGGAGTTGCCTCCGAGGGATTTTCGTCACACCACGGCTTTCGCCGCCAACTCGCGTTGTTCGTGCGCTGGACTTTCTCTTGACCGTCACCCGTCGTGCTACGGCCCCACCCGTCAAGTCTCTACACGTTCCTCTGTCGAGGCTTCGCTCGCGATTGCCACCGCCCTTACGCGCTGAGGTTTTCCCGAATTTGAGCGGATTCCATCCGGATGTTTCCATCCGGCGGCTCAATCTTTAAGTCCCTTGCGTCTACCAATTTCGCCATCTGGGCTGTCGTCTCACGCTGCAGCCGGCGCAGCCGCTGCGTCGCGATCCATTCTAACCGCATTGCCCAGCGCGGGAATCCCTCAGCGCGACGGATCGACAGCCGCCTCGATCCTGCGGACCAGGCGTTCATCCAGCGGCTTCACCGATGAGGGGAAGTCTTCCACCCCCTCAGCCGTCACCAGGTACTTGTGAAAGTTCCAGCGCGGCGGGGCGCTGGACTGAGCGAGACGCGTGAACAGCGGCGAAGCCTGCGATCCCTTCACGTCGCTCTTCGCGAAGACCGGAAACGTCACACCGTAGTTGCGGTAGCACAGCTCGGCGGTTTTTTCGGGCTGGGCATACTCCTGACCGCCGAAATTGTCCGACGGAAAGCCGAGGACCATCAGCCCCTGTCCCTTGTAGCGCTGATACAGCGCTTCCAGATCCTTGTACTGGGGCGTGTACCCGCACTGCGAGGCCGTGTTCACCACCAGGACCGCCGGGCCCGTGAAATAGCCGCACAGCTGATTCGAGGCGGGCGCCTGAACGGGACTGCCCGGCAGCAGGTCCGGAGCTGGCAGGCCCTGGCAAAGGTCCTGGGCGAAAGCGGATGTGGCGCTGAGGAGAATCATGGCGGTGACCTGACGGAACATGATGAGAAACCCGTGATTGGCTTACAGGGTGTTACGGCCCGAACCGCCGATTGGATGTGGCCCGACGCAATGTTCCGGACGAAGCGTGGCTGAGCATCGTACCCTGGCCTGACTGACGGGATCAGAGCCCTGCCAATACTCAGATGAGTCAACCCGGAGAATCACCGAAGCGCTCGCAGCCCACGTGGACAACCGGGTGCGACCCGCGGCCACTCGGAAGCCATTGTCGGTCGGATTGCGGCCCCGAGGCGGACGATCAGGCTCCTTCAGAGTAAAGCGGACTGCTCAAGCAAAGCAGACATCGGTCATGTCGCGCTCACCGGCAAGGCCCGGCCGGGCTGCAGTGGCAGGGCCTTGCGGACGCGCCTTCAACCTAGCCCAGGAGCAGGTCCCCGGCCACCGGCACGAAGCGACTGGCCGCGTTTCTGAGTGACTGGGCGGTGAACTGTTCCACCCCGTAGACCTCGACGGTCTTGCCGCAGGCCTCGCGCAGCTTGCTCACCAGCAGGTCGAAGTCGCCATCGCCCGAGACCAGGACGACCACGTCGGCCGCGCGGGCATGCTCCATGGCGTCCAGGGTGATGCCCACGTCCCAGTCGCCCTTGGCCGAGCCATCGGAACGCTGGATGAAGGGCTTCAGTTTTACCGTGAAACCGATCGCGCGCAGTATGTTCTGGAATTCCCGCTGCTTGGCATCGCCGCGATCAATCGCGTAGGCAAAGGCGCCGACCACGTCCCGGCCGGCGGTGGCCCGGGCCCAGAGGCGGTTGTAGTCGACATTGCGCTGGAACGCCGCACGGGCCGTGTAATACAGGTTCTGGACATCGAC
>JBFKIN010000075.1:0-9763 GCA_041632255.1 Oceanococcus sp.
GCCGGCCTGCTGCAACGCACGCCCGACAGTCCCGGCCAGATCACCATGCTGATCCAGTCGCGGGCCCGCACCTTCACCGACCGCAACGGCAACTGGGCATACGATGCGGACAGCGAACGCGAAGGCATCTACGACCTCGCCGCCGCCGTGGCCCTGACCGGCCCCGACGGCGCCCAGGGCCGCAGCCTTGTCGTGGCCGATTCGGACGTCTTTGATGATCGTCTGATGACCAGCGAACCCAACCTGCAGTTCGCACTCGACGCGCTGCTCTGGCTGCTTCACGACGACGCCTCGGAAAGTGAACTGGCGCTGCCGGTGGAAGTGCCCATCCGGCATACGCGTGACAGCGACCTGCTGTGGTTCTACGGTTCGACATTCGCCGTACCGCTGCTGGTCATGATGCTGGGCCTCGGCGTCACCCGCCGGGCGAGGCGCCGCCGATGAAACGCGCCCTGATCGCCCATGCCCTGTTCCTGCTGCTTGCCGCCCTGGCGGCCTGGCTGAGCTGGCAACATGTCTCCGGCCATGATCCGCGTGCCAGCCGGCTCGTGCTGAACCTGGACCCCGCGAACATCCAGTCCGTCGTGCATGACTGGCCCGGCGGGATCACCACGGTGCGTTTCGACGGCAGCGGCCGTGCCCGCGAAAGCCACCTCGAGCTGCGGGAGAAGCCGCAGGAGCTGCCCGGCTATCCAGCCCCGGCGCCCGACAGCGGGGCGGTGCATTTCGGCCCGCCCAGCGCCGTGATCCAGCGCGGCCTCGCCGTGCTGACCCCCCTGCGGGCCAGGCGCAGCTGGCCGGCCCCCGATCCGGCCCTGCAGAAGCGACTGGGTTTTTCCGAACAGGACCGCTGGATGAGCCTGCTCACCAACTCAGGCCGCATCGACATCGAATTCGGGGTGGAGACCTATGGCGGCGACGGCCGCTACATCCGGCTGCGCGGAGAACCCGCGATCTATCTGGTCGACGCCCAACTGGCCAGAGCCTTCGAAGGTCCAGTCGGCCGTCTAGTGGATGCCCGGCTTGTCCGGGTCGAGCGGGAGCAGATACTCGGACTTCGCCTGGAGGTCGACGGACGCAGTGTCGCATTCCAGCAACTCGACCGGGAGCAGCCGCGCCTGCAGCGCTTCGTGTTCACCACGGCGCCCGAGCAACCGGCCCCGGCCATCGCCAGCGCCCTGGACAGCCTCCACGGCACCTTTTCGCGCGCCTATGTGCCACCGGACGATGTCAGTGGCGAACGGGTTTTCTTCCTGCGCATTGACCGGGACCGACGCAACCCACTGGACGTCGAACTGCTGCGCGCCCCTGATGGTCAGTCCTACTGGCTGCGCAGCGGGCGCTGGCAGGCCCGCCTGAATCCGGTCGCGGCGCGCAAACTGGCGGAGGAGATGCGCGCCGCGCTCCCGCCTTCCGACAACTGAACCCGTCACCAAACGGGGCCCTGATGGAAGCGTCTGCGGGTGCCCGGGCCATCGCGTTATAGTCTGCCGAGACTTGGACAACAGGGACGCTTTCGAACAGGTGGGAGAACCAGCGTTTCGAATCATCGCCTCCGTCTATCGCAGCCTGTTGGAAATTCTTGCAGAAGCGGGCAGGACGGAATCCGAAATCAATGATCGGATCGGCGCCGACGTCCGCGGGATGGTCGCCTCGAAGGAGATGCTGGATCTCAATCAGGTGACCACGCTGTGGCAGCTGGGCTTCGAGTCGCGCGGCGCGGTGATCGGCATAGAAGTGGCATCCCGGGTCCGGCTTGTGGATTATCAGGATGTCGGTGTCTATCTGACGGCCACCGAAGACGTGGCGGACGTCCTTCAGCAGCTGTCGCATTACTGCGCCCTGTTCAGCAACGTGGTCGAAGCCAGTACCACCGAGACGGATCAGGGCATAGCCTTCAGTCTGGATTACAAGGCGGATGTCCCCCTGCTGCACGAGCGCCTGGATTTTTTGCTGGCCTCCGGGCCGGTGCTGATTTCCCAGTATCTCGGGAGCCCTCTGCAGCTCCTGAGCGCCGAATTGCCCCGGCCGAAACCGCCGAACACCCAGGCTTGGGAGAACCTGTTCGGCGTCGACATCATCTGGGGCGCCCCGACGGCGCGTTATCTCATCAGCCGCGATGAAGCCCGGCGCCGGGTGCTGACCCGCAATGCACTTCTGCGTCAAGAACTGCAGTACCTGCTGGACCGCCGCCTGCGCGGCGCAAGTCGCGCGGACCCTCTGGCGGAAATCCGCGCGGTGATGACGGAGCAGCTGGCTCACCGGGTCCCGTGCATGGACTCGGTCACCGGCGCAATGCACGTCAGTGCCCGCACCCTGCAACGGCGCCTGGCCGAATCGGGCACCAGCTTCAGCGATCTGCTCGCCACACTGCGCCGCGAAATGGCCGAGAACCAGCTGAAACTGGGCATGACGCCCACCGAAGTCGCAGAGCGACTGGGTTATTCGGACACCAAGACCTTCATACGCGCGTTTCGCCGCTGGCACGGGCAGACGCCCGCGCAGTATCAGAAAGATCTGGCTTCAGCCGCGTCCGGGCGCTGAGACCGAAAACACCGGGCCACCGACGTTTCGCCCCGGGGCGGGGCGTTCGCCTGAGATGCCTCAGGAATCTTTTATCGATCGGGCTGGCCGCCAGACGCCACACAGTTTCAGAAAGGCAATCGACAAACGGGGTGCCTTGCGGTAGCAGTGCAGGAACCAGGACAGGGTCCAGGGGTAGATGACCTCGCGGCGATCGCGCTGGATCGCCCGAAGCACCTGCTGCCCGACTTCATCCGGCTGCAGGGTCCGAAAGACCTGCGAGATGCGGGGATACCACCCCATGTCCGCATCATTGCGCTCGAAGTAACCCGTATCGACCTGGCCAGGGCAGAACAGGGTCGAGCCGATCCCCTGCGGCCGGAGTTCCTCATGCAGGGCACCGGCCAGACCGACCATGGCATGGCGGGTCGCAACGTAAGGCATCATGTACGGGAACGGCACAAAGCCCGCCGGACTGGTCAGCGTCACGATATGACCACAGCCGCGCTGCACCATGCCCGGCACCACGCTGTGACAGGCTGCGATCGCCGCTGTCAGCGGAATACCGACCGGCAGATCCGCCTCTGCGGCAGTTTGCTGATCCAGGGGCTTGAAGGTACCGCCACCCACGTTGTTGACGAGGATGTCGATACGCCCCCAGTGCGCGACGATATCCGCCATCAAGCGCCGCACATCCGCCGCATCGGTCAGATCGCCGGCAAAGCCTTTGACTTCCCCTTCCAGGCTGCTGGCACAGGCCTCCAGCTTGTCCTTGGAACGGGCCACGATGGCGACCTTCGCGCCCGCGGCTGCGAGGGCCTTGGCGATGCCGCGCCCGATGCCTTCCGAGCCGCCGGTGACGACGGCCACCCTGTCACGAATGGTTTTCATGTTCTGACGCTCAGTGGGTCATGAGGAGGAAGATTCAGAGTCGCTGCCATCACAGGCGTCACCTCGCAGGTTGCCATCAGCATCGGCCTGATCCGCATTGGCGATGAAGGGGCAATTATCATCCGCATCGGACCAGCCGTCTTCATCGAGGTCAGGGATGGCACTGGCCAGCATAATATCGATCAGCCCTTCCTCGATCCTGTGAGTCCGGCCCTGCGCATCCAGCAACTGGCCGGAGAACTGACCACGGATCCGCTCGAGGTTGGACACGCTGATGGTCAATTCACACTGCCCCCCGCCGGCGCTGGACAGCAGGGGCATGCCCTCGCGCATCAGCTGCAGTCGCAGGCCCGGCTCTTCGCAGAGATAACGACCCGGCTCCGGCGTCACCGCCAGCACATCCCAGTGGCTCTGGTCGCTGCTCAGACTGACGACATTCAGCGATTTCCGTCCGGCGTCGGCCGAGACCACCCGCATGTCCCCGGAGAACCGGTACGGGACGCCATTGACCAGGGCCCCGATTCCGCCGTCGAAGGCATTGCTGTCACCGGCATGACGCGATCCGTTCACGGCATCGCGCCCCCCTTCGCAGGCGGACAGGAAAAGAATGACCCCGGCCAGGCACAGCACGCGCGAATTCACTTGATTCATGATCTGTCTCCGGTGCCTCAGCTCAGCTGCAGGCTGCGCACGAACAGGCGCGTCAATCGGTATTCGCCGACCAGTCCGCCAAAAATGTCGCGGTACTCGACCAGCCCATAGGTCTTGTTGAAACCGCGGGCAAAAGCATTCACATGATGCCGTCGAATGTTGCCAGAACGGCTGACCTGCTTGTGCAGGACGGACCGGATGAACGCCTGCTGTTCCCTCAAGGCGGGATCGTCCGCGTCCTCGCCGGCGCAGACCAGTGGCACGGGCAGGACGAGCGCACCCAGCGTACCCGTGGAGCCGCGCAGGAAAGCGCGACGTGTCGTCTGGACAGATTTCATGTTGGTCTCCCCTTTCCGTTCAGTTCCACGGACTGCAGGTCATCCCGCTGGGTCGCTGCATGCCATAGGCCCAGCGCCGCGTGATGTTTTTGCTCTGAATGTGGTTGTCGAACTCCAGCAGGTCCTGCTGGAAGGTCTTTAAATGCTCATAGATGCGCTGGTCATGCATGAAATTTCCATCGGGATAACGTCCCAGCGACCGGTACCATTCGCGTGGCAGATCCACGAAGAAGCGCGACGCGCAGAAGGTCGCCAGGGCCACGTTGATGGGTGGCATCACGTTGAACCAGTCCTGTTCGGTCATGGATTCATCCTTGCGTGGCACCCGATCGGACCAGTACGCCACGGGAGCCAGCTTGATGCAGCCCAGCGTGGCTTCCAGGGCGTGATTGACCGACATCCAGTAAATGATGCGCGTGACCAGGTCGACCAGTTCCTCGCGGTCGCTGATGATGGCGGGAAATCCGGCCACGCGACCCTCGACAGCCACCTCGTTGCAGAATGCCTGAAGCTCATGGTCGCGTCGCACATCCTCGTCGGACCGGTAGTAGTGGCCCAGATAGCCCCGGACCCATTTCTCGATGATCGGAAACAGACCGTCGTCATCATGGGTGGGAAAGTCCTCAATGCTGCTGAAGGGATTGGGCTTGCTCCGGTCCAGGGGGGTACTGTGCTCCACGAAATCGTAATAACCGGCACGATGAACCACAGCATCCAGAAAGGTCTGCCCCGTCCAGCCGGAGATCTTGTCCGCCATCCCGGTCAGCAAGCCCTGATCGGGCCTTCCGTAACCGTTGTTCGCGAACACCATCTGGGTGCCGGTATCCCAGAAAATCCCGAAGTGATTGTTGCGGATCAATGACAGCAGATGCGGCTCCAGCAAGGCCCGCAGGGGATGGGCTTTCGGAATCTGGCGATAAAAACCGATCGCTACCGGTGCGATGTACACGTGCATCGACAGGTGATCGACCACACCGCTCATCGCGTACATGCTCATGAACAGCGTCTTGGCCATCTGCCAGGACCAGTAATCGTCCGTCGGCGTCAGAATGTCCGACAGCGGCCGCTGCGGATCCTGCTCATTGCTGTCCTTCCAGGCTGCGCGTTCCGCCTCTGATCGGGGCGTGTCCTGCGTGGACTGGATGGCGATGATTTTCAGCGGCCCGCCCTGTCGCGGCACGGCAAACATCGCGATGGGCGTGTAATACCGCCCGCCGGCGGAATGCTCGGCCGGTGGGCGCAGATTGAAGGCCTTGTATTCCTTGTAGTCCACCACGAAGACTCGCTTCTCGGCCATGGCCTGATCCAGGTCGTCGTTCCGGAATTCCGCGGTCCGTCGAAACATCTCGTTGGTGACCGGAAAATTGGCCTGGTGACGCGTGTAGGGCTGCAGACGCGGAAAAGGCGTCGCATGGGCCACCTGCGTCCAGCCGATGACGTCGTCATCACGAAACTCCGCGTCGAAAGGCTGCTTGGGGTAGCGACGTGGCAGCGGCGGATAACAGTCCAGCGTGTCGACCTGATCCGCCTTGGTGGCCGGCGCGAAACTCAGGATGGGGTCGAGCAGGTTCACCCGGAAATAGAACGGCCCATCGCCATCGGTGACGTTTTCCGTCACCACGGACAACAAGCGGGTGATGTTGTTCAGCACCTCGGTGTTGCTGGCCCAGAGCGGCCAGTTGCGATCGAAGTAATAGAAGAGCGGTTCGTAGATATCGATGCCGTCCTCGCCGGGGTCGGAATCGTCTCGCCCGAACTGATCCTCCTGGGAGTACATCTGGCGTGCGTCATCTTCGCCACGCAATGCCCAGCGCGAATTCACCACCACGTCGGGCGAACCCACATTGCCATGGACGACCGCGCCCGGAATGAGATCGTAGTCGTACCAGTTGTCGCGCCGGGCGCGGGCCAGTTCCTGATCCCGCTGAGCCTGCTGCGGCGCCGAGGCACGATGGTAAACACGCGGAAACGGATAGGCCGGTTGCTCCGTATAACCGTAGCCCGTGCCCAGCTGATCGACGCGATTCTGGTCATAAACCGGTCCGGTGCCCACCGGGAAGGGCACGATATCCATCTTGGACGTTTTGCTCATGCAAAGGGTCTCCTGTTCTGTGCGGTGCCTGCGACGCGGCCAATTCACTGCGCCCGAGGAATGCGGCTCATGACATTATTCGTGCTGACGATCCCTGGCAGAAGCCCAGCAGCCGCCGGATGCGGGGGCACTTCGCGCCATTCGGGCGCTGACCATGGCGCTCCCCTGCCCCATCCACAGCACCGCCTGAGCCGGTTCTCAGCGCGCCTGCCGAAGCATGGCATCGGCAGCCAGCACACGCCGCAGTTGACCGAAGCGTTCCAGCCCCCGATCCAGACTGTGCCGGTGCAGAACCAGACACAGCCGGGCTGTGATCAGGGCATCGGCCAGGGCATCGTGGCGCTGGATCACCGGGATACGGAAATAGCCCAGGGCGACATCCAGCGTGGGCGGCCGGGAGCCGATCCCGGGAGCGGCCGCCATGACCCACTGGGCCACATCAAGGGCAGGCGGCAAGGAATCGGTGAACGATTCGCGCTGCAGCGCCCGCTTCAGCAACGTGTGATCGAAGGCCGCGTGATAGGCCAGCAAGGGGGCACCGGCAATATAGTCAACAAAGCGCCGCAACACCGGCCCGACGGCCTCCCCTCGCTGCAGGCGGTCCGGGGTCAGACGATGGATCAGGACATTGTCCGCAGCCAGCTGGACCGGCGGCTGCAGTTCCGCATGAAAGCAGTCATCAAGAATGATGCGACCGTCAATCAGCGCGACGGCTCCTATGGACAGGAGTCTGTCCTTGCGCGGGTTGAGCCCGGTGGTTTCCAGGTCGAAGACGACCAGCCGTCCTGTCAGGGGCCAGTCATCATGGCTATTGCCCAACAGGCGTCGCAGCAGGCTCAAGGGTAGTCCAGCTTCAACCGGGTTTGCAGACGCCTGGCCTGCCGGAAGGCCTCCTTGAGAATGCGCCGCTCCAGCGGATTCAGGCGATCCGGGTCCAGCTGATTGCTCAGTGCCTTGTCGCCGGCGAGTTGGGCCTGATGGCCACGCATGCGCAGTTGCTGGATGAAGGCAAACCCTTCGCACCAGGCCTGCGCATCCCGTTCCGCGATGCGGCCGGCAGCCGCCACCGCCATGAGGCGATCTTCGGTGTTGGTGTCCTGAATGCCTTCGGACAGCGCCAGCACTCTGGCAGCGCTGACAAATATCTGCAGGCCGGCCTTCAGGTCCAGGCTGCGCCCGCTGTCATCGTCCCGCGTGACGAAGCTGCGAAACAGCCCCAGCGGTGGGCGCCACTCCAGGGCATGCCGCGCCAGCGCGTGCAGGAACCGGGTGTTCTGGCGTGACTGATCAGCCACCCACTGACGCAACACCAATTGCGGCTCCGGCGGTCCGGCGACCGCCCGACAGTCGAACAGGATCGTGGCCTTGAGCAGGTTTTCCGGCGAACTCTCCCGGATGATGCTGGCGAAGCGCGCCTGCCACTCCGACTCGCTCAGGCACAGTTCCGGATTGCCGCCCATGATGCGTCCGCGACATAGGGGAAACCCGGTGCGATCCAGCAACTCGTTGATCCGCTGCGCCACCGGCAGATAGCGCTGGCGCAGCTGGTCCGCAGACTCCCCTTCCGGCACGCGAAACAGCAGCCCATTGTCCTGATCCGTGGAGAAGGTTTGCTCACCTCTGGCCTCGCTGCCAAAGGCCAGCCAGGTAAAGGGTGGCAGCGAGTGACCGGCTTCGTCGCGGGCCAGCGCGACGATACGCTCGACGATTGCGTCATTGATGCGGGTGATCAGGCGGGTGAGCTGCCGGGTGGAGGCGCCATGCGCCAGCATGGCGTGGACCAGGTCGCGCACACGGGACTGCAACTCGGCCAGGCGCGTGGCACCGTCCGCACGCTGGATCTCGTGCACCAGTTGCACCGCATCGACCCGTTGCAGGGCAAACAGGTCACGCTGCGAAACGACACCGACCAGTCTCCCCTCGCGGGTCACCGGCACGTGTCCCATTCCGTTATCCACCATGGCCATGGCGGCCTCGAAGGCGGCGGACTCGGCCGGCAGACAGATCGGCTGCGGGGTCATCACCGCCGAGATCGGCTGCTCCAGGTCCGTGCCTTCCGCCACGAGGGCACGCAGATCGTGCAGGGTGAATATGCCCAGAGGACCTTGCTTCTCATCGACCACCACGACGCTGCCCACCCGGGTCGCGTGCATCTGGCGCACCGCATCCATCACGCTGACCTGCGGCGCGCTGGTGACCGGTTCCCGACGCAGCAGTTCGGCCAGGGTGGAATCCAGGTTGTGACCGCTGGTCGCGGCGGCGCTGGAATGCAGCGCCATGTCTCTTCTGGCCTGCTCCACCAGCGTGCTGGCTCGACGCTGACAGAAATCCACGAAGGCCGGGCAGTCCTTGATGAGCAGATCGAAGCCGGCACGCGGGATATCCAGAATGAAGCTGTCCTGGGCGGCCTCATGCACCGTGCGTGTCGCTCTTTGCTCCTGCAAGGGCAGGTGCAGGAAACTCTCTCCCGGACCGGCCTCGAACACCCGCCGCTCCTGTCCGCTGTTATCGCGACTGACGCCACGCACCAGACCCTGCTGCACTACACTGAAGTGCTCGGGCACGCCGTCCTCGGGCCTGCGTAACACCTGGCCACGCGCGTAGTAACTCAGTCGCGCGCCCGCCAGCGCCGCGAGCAGCAGCTCCCTGGGCACCGCATCATAAGGCGGGTGCGCGGCCAGAAAGTCGGCCGTCGCCGCGCGCGACTGCAGCGCGCCGGATTCATCACTCAGCCGTATCGATGCGCTGTCTGCCGCAGCCATGCCTGCTCTTGCCGTGTGGGCTCGCGCCCAGTGTGGCGCGTACAGAGGAACCCCGCCATGCCCTTTCCACCAAAGTGGCATTTCGCAACACGCCATCGCGCCCGTTCAGCGCCGTCCCTTCTGCCGCACACCGCCAGCGTCATACTAAAGTATGAACTCGGTATACCGTTGTTTTTGCTGCCTTTATCTGAGGTGGCCTCGCCGCGACCCGTGATCGCGGAACTTTGACGAGCCCTCGCGCGTGGACACAAGGCCGCCACCGGGCGCTGGCGATGAACCCACGGCGCAAAGCTTGCCTATCCGTCGAAAGTCGCATTGTCCCGGCGCGTGGCAGGCCATAGCCTGAAGCGCTAGGCATTCATGCGGAAAACAGGGCCCACCGGGCTGGAGGAACAGATGAGAAGAGTACAGCTTGCGCTGGGCGCGAGCCTGACGATCATGGCACTGAGCGCCTGTCAGGGCGGTCGTGCGCCTTCGGGCCTGGATGTCACGCCCGGTCGGACCGC
>JBFKIN010000076.1:0-9753 GCA_041632255.1 Oceanococcus sp.
ACCCCCATTTTCTCGGCGCGCGCCAGTTCCTTGTCGGTCAGGATGGTATCCAGGGGCTTGTAGGCAGTCACGCCGGGAAACAGGCGCTGGACCTCACGCGGGATCAGATTGGCGGTATCCAGCCAGTCACCGGGACTCTGCGGCGTCGAGCGCGCCTGACCGGGGTTGGCCTTGGCCTTGGCCTCGGTTGCATTGCTCGCCCCGTCGCGATCACTGTCCTGCTCGCCGATCTTGGCGAAAGCCCCCACACTCGAACCGGCGTCGCGCCAATCTGTGCCATAGGCATTCAGTGGCGTGCCGCCGCCATCCTGGTGACAGGCGTGGCAGCTTGGCGGGTAGCCATAGTGCTGCTTGTAAAGGCGCGCGAAGCGAGGCTCGGCGCCGACATTCAGGCTCAGCGTCAGGCTGCCCAGCAGAAGCAGCACACTGCAGGTCCTCATTCTCATTCCTGTTCCCGTTCTTCTCATGCTTGGCCTGGCTGCTGGCGTCCCGATGGACCGCTGGACCCTTGGCCTCTTCCAGCCTAGGCCTTCCGCATCAAAAATCAAACAGTGACGGTGCCTGTTCCCGCATGGCGGCCAGCGGATCCTCGCCGCGAGCCAGCGCGTCTTCCAGCGCCTCGCGCTGCCAGGACTCCGTCGGGGGCATCAAACTGCCCGCCTTGCGCGTCCCCAGATAACGCTCGTAGTCCAGAACCTCCCGCAATTGATCCTGAGTGCGAATCTTTTCCAGCACCGCCTCCTCCGTCGGCCCGGACATGAAATCCAGCTTGGCCGACGGGTTGCCGCGATGACACGCAAAGCAGTAGCGCTCGAAGGGCTGAAGCACCGAATCCGCCGCCAGTTCCAGCGGCGGCTCGCCTTGCACGACCGGCTCCGACATCTCAGCAGTGTCCAGGCAGCAATAGTCCGGCGCCCCCTGTCCCAAGGCTTCCAGCAGGGCCCGCACAACCGGCACCCGGCGTACCGGCTGCAAACCGAAAAGTTCGGACGGGAGGGCATCGACGGCAGACTCCAGGCGCTCGACTTGATAACCCGCGGCCTGCTCAAGCCGCTCCACATCGGTCGGAGCGAACAGCTGTGCGATGCCGAACACGCCATCCAGATCGGAGGCCAGGATGTACTTGAGCGGCGGACGCGGGGTCAGCGGATCGAACTCCGGCGGCAGCGGCGGCAGGCTGTCAAAATCCTTGAGCCGGTCACCGCTGGCCAGCGCCTCGCGACGGGGAAACAGCAGCTGACGCAACTGAGCGCCGAAGCTTTCGTCATACAGTTCCTGCTGCAGCGGATTGCGGTTGCTCAGATTGCCATTGTCCAGAGCGATTCCGCCCGCCGGCCAGTGTCGCGCCTGCAGTTCCAGGAGCGTCTGGCTGGCCTCGGTATCCCGATCCAGGGCCGCCGGGTTGAGCACATAGCGCAGCGCCAGCTTGAGCATTTGCCGCCGGCAGTCCTCCCCCGCGGCGCCACAACCATCCAGCCAGATGCGCTGGGTCGCCGGGATCACGTTGCCGATATCGGTCAGATCATCAAAGGCCTGCGCATCATCCAGCCGCCGACGCAGCGGCGCGCCGTGATACTGCTCGACCCGCATCTGTTCCTGCAGCCGTTGCTGGATGGCCGGCTGCACATTGGTTTCCTCCCACGGCCGGACGGGAAAGATCGGCCCGCCGCCGGCGTGACAGGTGCGGCAGATTGCCCGTCGGGCGTAGACAATGCGAGGCACACAGCCCTCGCAGTAGTCTTCGACCAGCTGGAACTCGAAGCGACCAGCCGCCTCGTTGTAGGAGATCACCTCGATTTCGCTGGCGTCTTCGACGAAGCCGAGGAACAGTCGTCCACGCAGTTGCGGAGCCAGTGCCTCGCCCGTTGGTGGCATCGCATCGGCCGCCACCACAATGCGCGGGCGGCGGAAACTGGCCTGCCCCTTGAGCAGTGACCTGCCGTCGGGAATCAGCAGGTTGCGCGGCTGGCGCCCCTGCTCATCATAGCTGGCGAGCATCTCGATCAGATTCTCGAAGGGATACGGCAGGGCGCCGTTTTCCCGGATCAGATGATCGAAAAGAGAGCGCGTACCCTCGGGCGGCAGATCGGCCTGGCCGATGACCTGGGCATGCACACCCGATGCGCTGCGGCGGGCTTCCCCTTGTTCGGCCAGTTGTTCGATGCCGCTGCCCGGCTCCGGCTCGCCCGGCAGCAGCACCAGCGCCAGCAAAGCGATCGCAAGCAGACCGCCGGGCAGCAGGATCAGACGCTTCATTACATCAGCTTGAGGAATTCGGTCAGCGCCGATTTCTCCTGCGCGCTGAGATCCACGCCAAACTGGTGTCCCTTGTTCTCGACCAGATCATCGCACTTCATGTACAGCGGCGAATGAGGGTCGGAACTGGCGAAATAGGCAACCGGCGTGCCCTTCTTCACCGGCAGCTTGATCAGGCCCTGTCCATCCTCGCGCGGCGCCAGCCAGATCTTCTCATTCGTCCGGCTGATCTTCTGGGGGCGGTGCGGCTCGTCGTTCGGGTTGTCCGACATCAGCAATTCCCGCATGGCCAGATGATATTGCTCGATCCGGCCCTTGACGGTGTAGTCCACCGCGCCGTCGGGAAGATGGGTCAACTCGCCCACAGCATTGTTGTGCAGGAACGGGGCATGCGCCCAGACCGACAGCAGCGAGATGTTGCGGAAATAGCCCGGACCGCCCGGACCGATTTCCTGCACCCCGAACTCGCGACCGCCCAGCAGCGGGAACATGCGATTGAAGCGTCGTGGCACGCTACCGGCCGCCGGCGAGTTCTGATAGGTCTCGGAGGCGAATTCCTCCCAGATATGCCCCTTGTTGTGATTGTCATGGCGGGCGCGGCAGGAGTTGGTGCCGATCTCGCCGAAAGGCTCGCGCTTGTCGTTGCCAAGCCAGTCCTGGCCGAACATGCCGTCACGGGCGAACTGCGCGGGCCGCAGCTTGCCCTGGGCATCTTCAGCCATGTACTTGGTCTTGAAGGCTTCCGATTCGCGGAAGGCCGGCGCGAATTCGTATTCCCAGAACTGCTCGGCGCCGAACACGTGGCCTTCGTAGAACTTCTCCAGTGCGTCACGATCGCCCACAATCGCCTCGGGAGGCACCCGGGTGGAATGGCAGCGCGCGCATTCGCGGGCAAAGACCTTGCGACCGGCAGGAACCTGCTCCAGGTCGATATATTCACTGCCCGGCGTGCCATCCACGTCGGTAGCGTTCATGAGGTAGTACGGACCGCCGGCAAGCAGGTAAATGGCGAGGTCGTCCATCTTGGCGTCGGCGTAATTCCACGCCTCGCACTCCTCGGAGCACTGCTTGATGCGCATCGGCTTCTGTCGCGCATCTTCACCAAAGAAGGTGCCGGGCACCGGGAAATTGGGCACCCAGCACTCTTCGGTGCACATGCCGATATTGATATAAACGCGCAGCAGAGCCAGGCGCTCGCCCACGGAGTCCTCGCCGCCCTTGAGGACATGCAGGGTCGGCGCCTCGGCGACCTCCCCGGTGATCGGATGTTTCATCACATGCTGGAACACCCGCTTGTTCATGAAGTCGGTGATGTTGTTCTGGGTCCCCGGGTTGTGCATGAAATCGTTGGGGTTCAGCGACGTGTCCACCGTACCGACCCGGGCGCCACCCACCGCCTGGACGGTGAAATCATCGCGGGGCACAGCCGACAGGAAGGCCGCGAGCGGCTGGTTGACATACTGGTTGCCAATGTGGCCGGTGAGGTTCTCCCATTCCGGCTCGTTCGGGTCGGCTGGGGGATTGGTGGGGTCAAACGCAACGTGACACTGGACGCAGGCATGCCCGATGGCGAAGCGCTTCTGGGCCTCCATTTCGCCGTCCTGATAGGGGGTCGAGCGTGGATCGAACACGATGTTGCCCGCGTCATCCCGCATCGGTTCCTTGAAGTACTTGCGATAGCCCAGTACCCCTGTGGATTTCGGGTCCTCGCAGCGGTCCAGCCAGTAGGTCGAGGCATCGCCCTGCTCGCAGTCCGGGTCGTTGATCAAACCCCAGCGGCTGAATCGATAGGGCCGGTGCTTGGTATGCATCCACTCCGCGTAATGCATGTTCTCCTGGCCAATTGTTCGGGCCAGATGAATCTCGTTCAGGTCCTGGTTTCCGAAAGTGCCCTTGAACCAGACGTCTCGACCACGACGCACCATGTCGCGCAAGGACTGGGCTTTTGCCGGGTCCTCCTCGGCCAGATCGGAAAACAGTGAATTGGCGATACGACAGCCCTCGGCGTCATAGCCGCTGGGCTGGGGCTGGTGGCATGGCGGGGGCGGTTCCTGCGGGATAGGAACGATGTCCCAGGTGATTGGCCCTCCCCGCTTATGGGTGGCCGGACTCGTGCCCTCATGCCAGATCTTGCGGGCGGCCAGGGTGTCGTAATAGTGCTTCTCGTACCAGTCTGCCTTGGCATGAACCGCAGGACTGCCGTGGTACAGGCCCGTGATTCGGCCGCGCTCCGTCAAATCATCCGGACTCACACTGCGCAGAGTGCGGGTGAACGGTTCGCTCCCCGGTATGTGTCCCTCATTGCCGCCAGCCGGTTCAGCCCAGGCCGTGGCGGCGGTCAGCGAAAGTAGAAGGATTCCCACTCGCAACATCGCGTTCTCCCAACCGTGCATTGTTGTTCTCCCCAAGGTCTTGAGTGTGCGGCAGAGTGCCTGACAGGGCAAGCCGAGGCTTGTACGAAACGACTATGCCCGGCAGCCTACGTTTTGCCGACCGGCTTGCGCATAATGAGCGCCATTTCCTCGAATCCGGCGGCGCGACTGCCCCACGATCCCAGCAGCAGAGCAATGAAGCAAACCAAGATCGGCAACCTGCACCTCGTTTCCATGGGCCACTCCCTGCAGCTCAAGTTGTCCAACCGCCCGGGTATGGTCGTGACGCTGGATCAGGACCAGTTGCGCGATTTCCTCGCATTCGCCCGAAGCACCCTGCACAGCGATCTGAACCAGCGATCTTCCAGCCGGGTCAAGGTGCTCTCATCCAGCGGCCTGAGCGTCACCCTGATCAAGGATGGCGAGCGCCACCCGGTCAGTGCACGAAACCTGAGTCTCACCGGCTCCATGATCGACCTGCCACCTGACGGCAGGCTGCGCAGCCTGCCCGGCGACAAACCCTTCGAACTTGAGCTGGCGCTGGATGGCGTAGTCACCACCCTGCAGGCGCGCATTGCCCGCCGGGCGGGAACCGCCTATGGCCTGGTATTCCCGAGTTGCATCAAGAATGGCATGCCGGATCCGCCGGCCAGCCTCATGAGCATGATCGAGACACTGAAGCACCACTTCGATCAGGGCATGCGCGCGCTGGAAGCCTGAACCCGTCAGACAGCCGCCCCCGCCGGCCCTCGACCCGGTCAGACTGGCTCGGCTGACGGCTCCAGAAAGCGCTCCAGAAAGCCCTGCATGGCTTCGACCGCCATGTCCCGGTAGGCCGGAGTAATTTCCCCCGATTCGAACACGGAACGCCGGAAACAGGCTACCGCCATATCCACCGACAAGGTGAATACGTCAGGCGAATCCGGCAGCGGCGAGCACTTCTGCTCCCAGACCTGCCTCCCCATCTGACCCAGCCGCTGGAGCAGGGTTTCCTGCGCCCGATAGCTGGCGTCAGTGACCGCTCCACCCAGAATCAACAGCCGCGCCGCAGGATGGCTGTTGTGGTAATTCACCGCCATCTCCACCACGGTGCGCACCCCCTCACGCCAGTTCAGGCGCATCAGTTCCTGTGCGTTGCGCAGAAACAGCTCCTCCAGTTCTTCCAGATAGCGCCCGACCAGTTCGTTGAGAATGGCGTAATGCGAGGGGAAATAGGCATAGACACTGCCCCGGGTCATCTGCAGCCGTTCAGCCAGAAGCGGGATCGAGAACCGGGCAAGACCCGACTCCACCAGCATGGTTTCGGCCTCGCGCAACACGGCCTCGAAGCGTTGCTTGGCGCGCGCCTGGGTCGGCGCCTTGGCGATGGCGGCCGGATCCAGGACCGCCTGCAGTTCTGCGTTCATGAGCCCATGATAACGCCAAGGCCATTTTTTGACACATGTCATTTTAATCGGGCCGCCCCCGGACCTGCGTCGCTAGCGAGGCGCCCTGACGTCAGTATGCCCAGCGCCTGTCGGCGGAATCGCCAGCGCTTGCGCCGGAGCGGGCGGCCACAAACCTTCCGCAGATGCAAGGGCGCGGGGCTGTCTTCTCCAAGGGCTGGTATCCCCTGCCGCGGCAAGAACCGCGGTGCAGTGCCACCATGGCCTCGGAAGCGGGCGCAGCGCGAATCAGACCTTGCGTGATGCCAGAAAGGCGCTGACCGCCTCGTGATGCTCCTTGCTGGCGAAACACTCGCGCAGGGTGTCGGATTCCCGCTGCCAGACCTGGCCGATATCCGCCTCGTTCGCGTTCCGCCGCAGCAGGGCACGGGTCATGCGCGCCATTCGCGTCGGCACCCTGGCCAGGGACTGCGCCGTTTTCATGGACTCGTCGAGCAGGCTGCCCGATGGCAACACCCGGTTGACGAGACCGCTGCGCAACGCTTCCTCGGCATCGATCCGGCGCCCGCTCAGTGTCCACTCGGTCGCCCGCCCCAGTCCGACCCGGGCCGGAAGGAAATGGCTGGAGCAATACTCGGGCACAATGCCCAGACGGGCGAAAGGAAAACTGAAAACGGCGCAATCGGCTGCGTAGATCACATCGAAAGGCAGCAGCATCGTGATTCCCCCGCCGATTGCCGCACCATTCACGGCCGCGACCAGCGGCTTGGAATCGCCGGTCAGCGCCACCCAGTCCTGCACTTGACCCAGTCCGCCCAGGCGCTGATCGTCCTCGATGAAAGCCTGCTCGCCGCGGACGAAGGGCAGGAACCAGTTTTCCATGTCCGCCCCGGCACAGAAGGCCTTGCCGGCACCGGTGACCAGGATAGCCCCCACCTGCTCGTCCGCATTGGCCCGCTCAATGGCCGCCTCCCAGGCATGGATCAGATCCGGCGTCAGGGCATTGAGCACCTCTGGCCGATTGAGGGTGATCACGGCAACGGGGCCGTTCACCGAATACAGGATCGGGTCTGTGTTCGACATGGCGCTCAATAATGCGGGCAGGAGAATCATCAGCATAGTGTCCATGCCCGACTGCGGACTCATGCGATTGGATCAGCCGCTGCAGGCCCCTCAGTGGCATCCAGGGTCGACCGTGGCTCGGCGCCCTTGCTGCTGGCGCCGGCACCCGCCATGACCTGTCATACGCACACGGGAGCCGAGGTTCCAGGTCATCATGTCCTGCGTCCCTCGGCGGCGCCTGTGGCCGGACGCCCGCCGCGGACATCGGCATGAAGCCGGCCGATCGGGTGTCCTCCGCCGAGCCGTGACCGCCGAGCCGTGACCTTCGTGCCACTGCACCCGCCTCGCCCTCGACGCGTCAGAACGGCCCGGGAATTTTCAGCCTGACTCGAGCGGTTCCTCAGCGCCCGACTCGGCGGCAGCCTGGAAGCCGATGGCAGGACCCGGGCAGGCACGGCCCATCACGTTAGCCGCAAGCCATGGAGCCCGCATAAAACGGGTGTGCCGCATCTCGCCCCGCGGCTTGCCGATGAGCCGACGTGGCGCGCCATCATGACGGGTCAGGTCAGGGGTCTGATCCAGGCCCGCCATGCTGGCCGTCTGGCAACGCCACTTTCCCATCAGAAAGCCCCGCACGCGGCCCTGATCTCCGGCTGCCAGTCCATGTAAAATCCCCCCCTTCGCGCCCTTAGCTCAGCTGGATAGAGCATCGGCCTTCTAAGCCGACGGTCGCAGGTTCGAATCCTGCAGGGCGCGCCAGACTGGACTCCGGGAATCCGGAGATCGAAGGGGCGGCGAAGATGGGATCCTGTTACAGGGGTGCGCGTCTGGCGGATCACCCGTCACTGCTGCGCTATCTTCCCCGCCTGCTGCTGTATCCCCTGCGACCGGCGCCAGCGCTGGCCATTGCCCTGTTCGCGTTTCTCATCTTTACCGGCCTGCAAAGCATCGTTGCGGTCGCCGCACTGGCCATCGCCGCGCCCTGGCTGTTCGCCTTTCTGGACGGAATCATCGAAAGCAGCTCCCAGGGTGAAGCCGATGCGCCCCGCTTCGGCGGATCCCAGCTGTTCATGACGGACGCCAGCAGTTTCAAGGCCATCATCTGGCCAGGCCTGATCGCCACCGCCTGGTTTCACTGGCGTGACAGTGCCCCGCTGCTGGCACAGACCACAGTGCTGTGGGGCGCTTTTCTGCTGCCCGCCTACCTCCTCGCCTCGACCAAATTCGGGCTGATCACCGCCCTGAATCCATTGCGTCTGATGGCCCTGGCCTGGGTGCTGGGCCTGCCCTATCTGCTGGCCTGCGCCCTGTTCGGGGGCTCAATCTGGCTGCTGCCAAGACTGGCGGGCGAGTTGAGCCTGTTTTCGAGCATTCTGTTTGCCCTTTACCTGCTGGTGATGATCTGCCACCTGCTTGGCTATCTGGCCTTTCAGCGCGCCGAGCGCCTGGGCCTGGATGTGCGTCACACGCTGAGCACTGAGGATGAGGATGCCCGGGTGCGACAGCAGGCGATTCTCGATGCGACCCTGCGTCTTCTGCATGCAGCCCTGCGTCGCAAGGATCGAGAGGCGGCGCTGGCCGTTCTGCGCACCCCGACGGAGGATCTGGCCGATCCGCCGGCCTTTCAGGAAGCCTTGTTCAGTGCGGTCGCGCTGCGCCCGGAGAAGGCCATTGCCCTCGACCAGGGCGAGCGCCTGCTGCTGGCCTTGATGCAACGGCGGCAGTTGAGCCGCGCCCTGTCCGTTTATCGCCAGTGCCTCGACATCTCGCCGCATTTCTTCCCGACCCGGCTGACCGCACTGCCGCAACTGGCGCGCCATGCTCTGGCAGAACGGGAGCATGCGCTGTTCGACGCCATGTGCGAGGCGGCCGAGGCCCATGCGGATACCAGTGACACAGCGCTGGAACTTGGCCTGCTCCGCGCCACCGACCTGATGGATCGTCGTCACGACGATGCGGCGGCGCGCGCCGTGATTCAGCGCTTGCGCCCCCATGACCGCTCGCACCGCTTGTCCCCGCAAATCGAGACGCTGGCGCGGCTGCTGGGCGCGCCGGACACCGGTCCCTAGGGTCTCAGGATGGTCGATCCGGTGGTGCGTCTTTCCTCCAGGGCACGGTGGGCCTCCGCAGCGTCCGCCAGGGCGAACTCCTGACTGGGCTCACAACGCAGCACTCCGTCGATCATCAGCTGGGACAGCGCCTCCCAACCGGCCTCGAGTTCGCCGTGATCAGCAACATAATCCATCAGCGACGGCCGGGTCAGGAACAGCGAACCTTTTTCCGCCAGCAACATCGGCTCGATAGGGGGCACCGGCCCCGTGGCATTGCCGAAGCAGACCATCATGCCCAGCGGACGCAGACAATCCAGCGAGCGCTCGAAGGTGGCTTTGCCGAGCGAGTCGTAGACCACATGCATGCGCCCGCGCTCGGCCAGCGCCGCGACGTAATCATCTTCCAGCAGGTAGACCTCTTCACAGCCAGCCCACAGGGCCACCTCCCGCTTCTCCTGCGAACCCACCACGCCAAACACATTGGCGCCCAGGTGACGGGCCCAGCGCGCCAGAATCTGCCCAACGCCCCCCGCCGCCGCGTAGATCAGGACATTGTGCTGGCGCTGGACCCGAAAGGTTCTTTGCAGCAGATACCAGGCCGTGAGGCCCTTGACCAGGCCGCTGGCC
>JBFKIN010000077.1:0-9687 GCA_041632255.1 Oceanococcus sp.
GGGGGTGGATCTGGATGCCCTGAATACGGAAGATGATTTCGAGGCCCTGCTGGACCAGATGCACGCGAAAGGGGAGGCGCAGCAGGCCAGCACCGCGCCTCCGGTAGCCAGCGAGGAGGATGAATTCGAGGCCCTGCTTGATCAGATGCACGGCGTCACACCGCCCGCTCCACCCGACGCGCCCGTAAAGGCGGCCGTCCAGTCGGCGCCGGGTACTCCAGCGCCGTCCAAACCGGCCGAGAGGCCGGCTGTCGAAGCCTCCATCCGGGTCGAGACCGGTCGCCTGGATGCGGTGATGAATCTGGTCGGCGAGCTGGTGCTTGCCCGCAACCATCTCAAGACGCTCAGCCGCGCCCTGGCACGCGACGGCATGCCGGAAGAGGTGGGCAAGGTATCCGGCCGGCTCGACCGGGTGACCACCGAGCTGCAGAACGCCGTGATGAAGATGCGCATGCAGGCGATCCGCAAGGTGTTTTCCCGTTTTCCGAAGATCGTGCGCGATCTGGCTCGATCGCTGGGCAAGGATGTTCGTCTGGAACTGGTCGGCGAAGACACCGAACTGGACAAGAATCTGGTCGAGGCGCTGGCTGACCCCTTGATCCATCTCGTGCGCAATTCGGTCGACCACGGCATAGAAATGCCGGAAAAGCGCCGCGCCGCAGGCAAGGCTGAACAGGGCGTGGTGCGACTCTCGGCACGCCAGGAAGGCGACGATATCGTGATCCTGATAGAGGACGATGGGGGCGGGATTGATGC
Source organism: Oceanococcus sp. (assembly GCA_041632255.1). GTDB lineage: Bacteria > Pseudomonadota > Gammaproteobacteria > Nevskiales > Oceanococcaceae > Oceanococcus. The sequence continues at coordinate 757 of JBFKIN010000077.1, forward strand.
CAACGTGCTGCGCGCCAAGGCCATCGAGCGTGGCGTGCTGGAGCAGGATGAGGCCGCGCGCATGGACGCCCAGGATTGTTTCCGGATCATCTTCATGCCGGGTTTTTCCACCCGCGATGCGGTGTCGGATGTGTCCGGGCGCGGGGTCGGCATGGATGTGGTCAAGACCCGTATCGACAGCCTCAACGGGCAGATCAATATCGACTCCACCGTGGGCGAAGGCACCTGCATGGAACTGCGTGTGCCCTTGACCCTGGCGATTCTCGCCAGCCTCATGGTGCGGGCCGGGGCACGCATCTTCGCTGTGCCGCTGTCCGGGGTGGACGACGTGCTCATGTTCGACCCGAATCTGGTCACCACTGTTGATGGTCGTCGCGTCTACATGGTCGATGGCCAGCCGCTCCCGCTGCTGGTGCTTGGCATGTGGTGCGGCGAGACCGACACGATGCCGGAACGCTCTCATCTGATCCTCATGCGCAATGGCAGTGATCGCTTCGGGGTCGTGGTCGACAGCGTCATCGGACGCGAGGAGGTGGTGATCAAGCCGCTGGGGCCGCCACTGGGCGAACTCGCCGGATTCTCCGGTGCAACCGTGACCGGTGATGGCCGGGTGGCCCTGATCCTCGACCCTGTCAGCCTGTCGCGGTTGCTGCGCGAACGCGCCATGATTGAATGAGGATCCAGCGCAGCAGGGACACCGGGACAGGGCGTCAGCCCGAGGGGTCGCAGCCGACGTGAAGATGTCGCTGTACCGCAGTGCGATGAGCGGTGCCAAGCTGATGCGCTATGGCGACATCGTGCACGTCGTCTTCGCCGACCGCTCCGCCATGCTGGCCTGGTCTGCGGATTTTCTGTCGGCCAGTCGCTGGGCCGAAGGTCAGCCCTCCAAGGGCATGATGCCGGTGGATCGCGGTGTGTTTCTGGCGCGCCTGGAACTGGTGGTGCCGGAACTCACGGCCACGGGGATGCCGGCCAAAGGCAGCGCCAGTTCGCAGCTCAAGTTGAAAGCCGCGGCGAAGGCCGTGGGGCTGCCGGTGGTCCTGTTCGCCTTTCCCAGGGAACAGGCGGAAGCGAACGCACCCGAGGTCAAGGCCGCTGAAGCGGAAATGCCCGTGCCGGCAGCAGCCACGCCGGAACAGCCAGCGGCGCCCGCGCCGGGCCCGGCCAGCGACCCCGAGCCACTGACTCCTCAGCAGCTGGCCGATCGCATGGGCATGTCTTTCCTCGGTCGCCAGTCGGAAAGGTATCAAAGCTATCTGGCCGAGTGGCAGCGCGGCCGCCGCTGAGGGCGGTTCAGCTCAGGGGCCCGCCACTCCCCGTGGTCGACCCGCAGCACCCGGCATCTCAGCTTGGAGTGTGTGACGGCACGGCGGAACCGGTCTCGCAGGCCACGCGCCGGAGCACGGCCGCGACCTGTTCCGCGGCTTCGCCGTGATTCCACCCCTGGCCCCGGGCGCAGGCCTGCTCGTAGGCGCTGCTTCCGAGAGCCTGGCGCAACTGGTTGCTCAGCCTTTCCATGATGGCCTGGTCCTCGGGGTAGAGCGCCATACCCAGTTCCTGGTAGAGGCTCAAACCGGCCGCGTTGCAGGCGGCGGCCAGGTCGGGGCTGTTCCGGCTGGCAAGCAGGCGGGCGGCCAGAAACAGGGCGCTGCCCAGCGGTTGCAGCACATCCTGGCTGCGCGCCTGTTCCAGCGCCGCGCCTTGCCAGCGCGCCGCATCCGCGTCCCGGTTCAGTCGAAGTGCAATCTCCGCCAGATTGCCCAGGATCGAGCCGGTGCCGAGTTCGTCGCCGGCGTCGCGCGCGCAGTTCAGGGCCCGCCGGAAGCTGGCGAGGGCCTCATCCAGGTCACCGGTGATGCTCTGCACGATACCCTGGGTGTTTTCCAGGCGCATGCGGGGGTAGGGGGCCTGGGCCTTGGCTAGGCCCTGCCGCAGCACCTCCGCGGCGGTGGTCATGTCACCACGGTGCAGCGCCAGCATCGCCTGGGATGAGACGAGCAGGCTGTCGTCGTCCTCGGGCTTGCCCACCGTCTGGCTCAGGCCGAGCGCGTCCTCCAGCAGCGCTTCAGCTCGCGCCACGTTACCGGTGTCGATCAGCGAGCGGATGACGGCGTCCATCAGCCCGATGCGCATCGAGGTGCCTTCGGTGAACCAGGCCAGATAGTCGAGACCTTCTGTGACAGCGGCACCCTTCGCCGTATGCTTGTCCAGATAGGCCACGATGGCCCAGGCCAGCGCCTGACCCTGGCCCGGGTCCACGCCGACGAGTTCATGCATCAGTCCGCGCAGGTTGGTCAGTTCGGCGGCGAACTGCTGGTTCCAGTGGGTCTGGTAATACTGTGCTGGCGGGAAGCGTTCGAGGAAATGGCTGGCCGCGCGCCGGATCAGCTCCTGCAATCGGGAAGCTGACAGGCTGCCACGGACCAGGGTCTTGACGCTGGTGGCTAGGCGGAAGCGGGAGCCGCCCGCGCTGTCATCGAGAAAGACCAGGGATTTTTCCACCAGGGCCCAGACCAGAATGGCGGCGTCCTGAATCTCGGGTCGGGCCAGGGCGCCGGCGGTCTCCAGGCTGAAGTCCCCGTCCAGCACGGACAGACATTGCAGCAGGCCGCGTTCTTCTTCCTCCAGAAGGTCGATGCTCCATTGCAGCACCCCGTTGAGCGAACGGTGCCGTTCCGGCAGGCCGGGATCACGCACCCGCAGCAGGTCCAGATGGCTGTCCAGCTGGGCCAGGATGTCCGCCGGCGGAATGGTGGCCGCACGCGCCGCCGCCAGTTCCAGGGCCAGAGGCAGGCCATCCAGCTTGCGGCACAGGGCTTCGGCCGCTTTCAGATCCGTCGGGGCCACGGTCGCGCGATCAAGAAACAGGGTCATCGCGGGGGACCCGGCGCCGCCGCGGGTCGTCAGCGGGGAAAGGCGCAGCACCTGCTCGCCGCGCAGGCCCAGCGGTGCCTGTGACGTGCTGAGGATCGCCAGCTGCCGGCAGTGCTGCAGCAGCTCGGTGCACAGGCTGGCGGCAGGTTCCAGCAGGTGTTCGCAGTTGTCCAGGATGAGCAGCAGGCGGCGGCTGGCGAGATGCTCGCGCAGCGCGTCCAGGGCGGGTCGCTCCTCATTGCGGGGCACGGCGACGGCGTCGGCCAGGGTTTCATGGACCTGCTGGGCCGTGCGCAGGGCTTCCAGCGGGACCAGCCAGACGCCATCGGGCCATTGGGAGGCGGCCTGCAGGCCGAACTCAACGGCCAGGCGCGTCTTGCCCACGCCGCCCGGCCCGACCAGCGAACACAGGCCGCCGCTGAGGACGGCCTGCTGCAACTGCGTGAGGTCCTGTTCGCGGCCAAAGACTGGCGTGGCTGGCGGTACCAGGTTATGCGTTTCGGCCGGCCGCACGCGCGGGGGGCGCTGATCATCGTGCCAGCCCCGTGCCCGGGCGCGGAACAGCGCCACGGGCCGATCGAAGTCGCGGGCGCGAAAACGGCCGAGTCCCTGCAGCTGTTCGCGGCGTCCCGGATCCAGCCCGTCCCAGGTGGCTTCGGAAAGCAGGATCTGGCCGCCGTGGGCGGCATTCACCACCCGGGCCGCCTGATGCAGCGCCATGGCGACGTAGCTGTTGCCGCGCGGTCGTGCGAATCCGCTGTGGATGCCGATGCGGATGCGCAGCGGCCTATCGTCCGGCCAGCGATGTGCCGCGATGGCCTGCTGGGCGAGGATGGCGGCATCCAGCGCGGTCGCCGCACTGTGAAACACGACCAGGAAGGAGTCGCCCATGGCGTCGATCTCGTGGCCGCCGGACTCCGGCCAGACCTGGCGCAGCAAATGGCGATGCTGTTCCAGCACGCCGGCATAGCCTTCGCCCAGTGCGCCCAGCAGCCGGGTAGAGCCTTCAATGTCCGTGAACAGAAAGCTGACGATGCCGCTGGGTAAATCGGTCGCTGGCTTGCCCATGGGCCATGGACCTGTGGAGAAGGAATGCCGGCATTCTAATGGACCGGCGCCCTGGCGTGCCCCGGCCAGCGAGGCCGGATGGTCAGCAAAGGAGTAGACTGGCCTCGGGGATCAATATTGCTGTACGACCAGGCGCCGCGGCGCGGCGTCCACGACAGGGGGGAAGACCATGAAAAATCGTCAGTTTCTGCGCAATGGCGCGGCTGTCCTGTGCAGTCTGCTTCTGCTCGGCGGAGCGTTGCAGGCCCAGGGTGGCGTGTCCCATCCACGCGGGCCGGTTGACCACATCCGCTATGTGCCACAGGAATGGGTCGTGGCACCCGGGCAGCAGGCGCAATGGGAGCCGCTGCTGGCGATCTTTGCCCGGCCGGGCGATGCCATCGAGTACCGGCTGGAGCCGATGTCGCGGCACAAGTTTGCCGGTATCCAGTTCACACTGCATGCGGATCGGTTCGAAGCGCCCGTGATTTCACCGAGCGGACGGGAGATGACGGTCCGCGTGAAAGGCAATGCGCCACCGTTCCAGACCAAGTCCACCCTCCTGCTCAAGCCGCCTGGCAACGGCGCAACGGTGGCGCTGGATCCGCTGGTTGTGGTGGGCTCGCCTTATTAGGCAAGCCGCCAGGCGCGGGGTCCGGTCGAAAGCGACGACCGCGATTGCAGGGCTGCGGCAGGGGGCGCTGAAGCGGTAGACTGCGCCTCCATCCTTCGTCTCGCGCCCGACAACCATGCCCAGCTTCGACATCGTGTCCGACGTGGACAAGCACGAACTGACCAACGCCGTGGACCAGGCCAACCGCGAACTGCAGTCGCGTTTCGATTTTCGCGGGATTGATGCCCGTTTCGAGCTTGATGATCTGGTCATCACCCAGACCGCCCCCAGCGATTTTCAGCTGGAGCAGATGCTGGACATCCTGAACAAGAAATTGATCAGCCGCGGTATCGATCTCAACAGCACCGAGCCTGGCGAGATCGACGCGAACATCGCCCAGGCTCGGCGCCAGATCACCTGCAAGCAGGGTATCGACAAGCCCACGGCCAAGGACATCATCGCGCGGCTCAAGGAGGCCAAGCTCAAGGTGACCGCCCAGATCAACGAGGACAAGGTGCGGGTGACCGGCAAGAAACGCGATGAGCTGCAGGCGGCGATCGCGCTGCTGAAATCCTCCGACATCGAACTGCCTCTGCAGTTCGAGAATTTTCGCGACTGAAGCGGCCCTAGAAGGCGAGCCGCAGGCGCAGCTGCGCAACCCGGGCGCGGATCGTCAGTTCCTGCCGCAGCGGCTGCCAGTTGCCGTATTCAAGGCGGGCCTGCAAGCGGCCGGGGCTGTCCAGCAGGCCGTCCAGGTCCAGCACCAGTTGCGGCACCAGGCTGATGATCTCGCGGCCATCCACATCGCGGCCGGAATCAAGGCTTGCGCCCAGCGACCAGAGGCCGGCGCCGCGGGGTGGATCGAGGCGGTTCATGGCGATGCGATATCCGCGACTGTCGGCGTCACGCCTGGTGTACAGGTTGAGGTGCAGGTTGCCGGTCCGGGGCAGGGCGAAATCGAAGCCCAGGCCGTCACGCATGCCCCGCAGAGGATGATCGTCGAACTCCAGCGTCTGCGGGTCGAGATGGTCCAGGGCACGCAGCAGGGGCTTGTTCCAGGGGTGACGGTGATCCCAGACGGGCAGGTCCTCGCCGGTGCTGGCCAGCAGGTCGCGCGGCTCCAGTTGCAGAAAGACGAGTCGAAACGCCGCCTGTCGGGCGGAAGCTTCGGTCTGTGCATCAGCCTGGGGTTTGATCACCAGCTTGGGCGCGGGGCCGGTGGCCAGCGCCGTCGGAGCGCTGACCGCGAGGCTCAGGCCATAGGCGCAATGGATCAGCTGGCGCAGACGCCAGTTCTTGCGGCGCTCGGGTGCGTGTCCGGGCATGCCTCCTCCTGGACTGTCAGGGTGTGGTCTGCCGGGGTTTCGTCGAACCGTCGCAGCCACCGCCACCGTGTTGTCTGAACCCTGACATGGGCGTGCTGAAACAAATGTGAACGCCGCGCTCGCCGTATAATGGGCGGATGAGCAAGAAGCGCCTGTACAGAGTGGTCTTTCAGGGCCAGGGTGAACTGATCGAAATCTTCGCCCGGCAGGTCAGCCAGGGCGGCCTGTTCGGCTTTGTCGAGATCGGCGAGCTGGTCTTCGGCGAGCGTTCCAGCGTCGTGGTGGACCCGTCCGAGGAAAAGCTCCAGGAACAGTTCAAGGATGTCGACAGCTTTTTTGTGCCGCTGCACGCAGTCGTGCGCATTGATGTCGTGAACAAGCAGGGCACGGCCAAGATCAGCAAGCTGGAAGGTGGCGGCAAGGTCACGCCGTTTCCGATCTACACGCAGAAGCCCGAGGCCTGATGGGCCATCGGGGCAGCAGGGAGCCGGAAGATGCGCTTCGCCGTTCTGGGTAGCGGCAGTCGCGGCAATGCCACGGTGGTGTGCAGCGGGGCGACGCGCGTGCTGGTGGACTGCGGCTTTTCCCGCCGGGAGACCGAGCAGCGGCTGGCCCGCCATGGTCTCGCCGGATCCGATCTCGATGCGATCCTGGTGACCCACGAACATGCCGATCACGCCTCGGGTGTGGCCCGTCTGAGCCGTGCCTTCGACATACCGGTCTACGCGACGCATGGTACGGCCCTGAACGCCGGGCTGACCGACCTGGCCGGACTCGTTGACATCGCACCACAGCAGGAATTCCGGATCGGTGATCTGGTCGTACAGGCCTATCCGGTGCCGCACGACGCACGCGAACCGGTGCAGTTCGTGCTCGGTCACGGCGGCCAGCGCATCGGCATCCTGTCCGATGCCGGCATGGTGACGGCGCACATGATCGAGGTGTTGTCCGGTTGCGATGCCCTGTTGCTGGAGTGCAATCACTGTCCGCAGATGCTGGAGACAGGCCCCTACCCACCGGCGCTGAAGCGACGGGTGGCGTCGCGGCTTGGCCACCTCAGCAATCAGCAGTCGGCGGCGTTGCTCGCTGCGCTGGATGTGAGCCGTTTGCAACACCTCGCCATTACCCATGTGAGCGAGAAGAACAACTGCCCGGAGCGGGCCCGCGACCTGCTGGCCGAAGTTCTGGGGGACAGGCCCGAATGGCTGGTGGTGGCCAGCCAGGATGAGGGGCTGTCATGGAGAAACTTGGAAACAGCATGACGATGACGACTTTTCTGGGCGCGGCGGCGCTGTCCGACTTCCGCCTGCAGGCCCTGAACAGCAGCCTTGGTGACCTGGGTCTGCGCCTGCAATCGGCCCACTGGTTCTACATGGCGCAATGGGGGGGCGGCGCGGCCGACGAGGCCCGCCTGGCGAGCCTGCTGGAAACCGACCAACCGCTGGCGGATCAGGCGGATCAGCTGCTGATCGCGCCACGCCTGGGTACGGTCTCACCCTGGTCAAGCAAGGCCACGGACATCGCCCGTGTCTGCGGCCTGGATGCGCTGGTCCGGCTGGAGCAGGGGAGGCGACTGATCATCGCCGGCTGGGATGGTGCGAGCGACGAACTGCGTCAGGCGGCGCTCAAAGCCCTGCACGATCCGCTGACCGAAACGGCGCTGGATCGCTGCGAGGCGCTGTCCCGCTGTTTCGGCGAGCGGGCCCCGGCGCCGCTGGTGACCATACCGCTGGGGCAGGCCCCCGAGGACGCGCTGCGCCGTTGCAATGTCGAGCTGGGTCTGGCCCTGTCCGAGGACGAGATCAAGCATCTGGCCGTCTTCTACGGTCAGGCCGGTCGTGATCCCAGCGACGCCGAACTGATGATGTTCGCGCAGATCAATTCCGAGCACTGCCGGCACAAGATTTTCAATGCCCGGTGGACCCGTGACGGGGCTCCCTTCGAGCACAGCCTGTTCGACATGATCCGCATGACCCATGCTGCAACGCCGGACGGCATTCTCTCGGCCTACAAGGACAATGCGGCGATCCTCGATGCGCAGCCGACCACCCGTTTCGTGGTCAGCGAGGCTGGACGCTACTGTCGTCTGGACGAGCCGGCCGCGATCGCGATCAAGGTCGAGACCCACAATCATCCCACTGCCATCGCCCCCGACCCCGGCGCCGCGACCGGCTCCGGCGGGGAGATCCGCGACGAGGCCGCCACCGGTCGCGGCGGCAAGCCCAAGGCCGGTCTGTGTGGCTTCTCGGTCAGCGACCTGCGCATTCCCGGCTTGGCCAGGGCCTGGGAAAGCGACGCCCCGCTGCCCGCCCGTCTGGCCAGCGCATTCGAGATCATGCGCGACGGTCCGATCGGCGCGGCGCGCTACAACAACGAGTTCGGCCGGCCGAATCTCGCGGGATATTTCCGCAGCCTGGATGCCCAGGTGGGCGGTCGCCGCTGGGGCTATGCCAAGCCCATCATGATCGCCGGTGGCATGGGCAATGTCCGCCCGCAGCATGCGCAGAAGAAGCCAGTGCCGGCCGGCAGCCTGGTGATCGTGCTGGGCGGCCCGGGCATGTTGATCGGCCTCGGCGGTGGGGCGGCTTCGTCCATGCACGCCGGGGCCAGCAGCGAAGAGCTGGACTTCGCGTCGGTGCAGCGGGCCAACCCGGAACTGGAACGTCGCTGCCAGGAGGTGATCGATGCCTGCTGGACCCTCGGCGAATCCAACCCGATCCTGTCCATCCATGATGTCGGTGCGGGGGGGCTGTCGAATGCCGTGCCCGAGATCCTGGACGACAATAATCTCGGGGGGGATATCGATCTCGCGCGGGTGCCCATCGCCGATGCCGGCCTGTCACCGATGGAAATCTGGTGCAACGAGTCGCAGGAGCGCTACGTCATCGCCATCGCGCCCGAATCGCTGCCGGCCTTTGAGGCGCTGTGTGCGCGGGAGCGTTGCCCCTTCGCGGTGATCGGCACCGGCACGGCCGAACGTCGCCTGCACGTGCACGCGGGTGGGATCGACGTGGTCGATCTGCCCATGGACGTGCTGCTGGGCAAGCAGCCGCCGCTGCAGCGAGACGCCAC
>JBFKIN010000078.1:0-9683 GCA_041632255.1 Oceanococcus sp.
GATCATCACCGCCGCGACCGTCAGGCCGACGCCCAGTTCCACGAGCAGAATGCCCAGATGCTGGCCGTGGCTGGGGTTGGCCGGGTCGATTGCGCTGTAATCCAGGAAAGCCCGGCCACGCAGCAGACTGAATACGCCGACCCCGGCGTAGAGCAGCACGCCGAGCGGTGCGATGCGCATCAGCCATTGCGGCGGCAGCACCTGGCGTGCCTGATCCAGGCCGAAGACCAGCGAATACAGCACGATGCCGGCGGCGAAGATGACGCCGGCCTGGAAGCCGCCTCCCGGGCCGTAATCGCCGTGGAACTGGACGTAAAGCGCGAACAGCAGGATGGCCGGCATCAGCTGCTTGGTCACGACCCGCAGTACCGCGGTGCTGCCGCGTGGCTTCACTGGCGGCGCTCCTTCGCGGCCCGGCCGCCCCACAGCAGCATCAGCACCGCCATGCCGGCGGTGAATACCACGGTGACCTCGCCCAGGGTGTCGTAACCGCGATAGCTGGCCAGCACCGAGGTGACGACATTGGGCAGACCGGTGTCCTGCGCGGACTGGACCAGATAGTGCTCGGTCAGCGGGTGCTGGTGCACCGGGGTCTGGGCTGTTCCCAGGGCTGGCCATTCGCTGGCGGCGATCATCAGCAGTACGCCCACGCCCAGGCACAGGGCCAGTGCGGCACGGTGTGGCCCCGGGCGCGGCGGACGATCCGTGTAATCGGTGAGCGACAGGGCGCTGAGCAGGAGTACGGTGCTGACCCCGGCGCCGACGGCGGCCTCGGTAAACGCCACGTCGACCGCGTCCAGCAGGACGAAGAGACAGGCCGTAGCGAGGCTGTAGATGCCGCTCATCATGGCCGCGACAAAGAGGTTGCGCAGCCTGGCCATGGTCACGGCAATGAACAGCATGGCGCTGAGCAGAAAGGCGTTGACTAGCAGAATGCCCAGTTCGCTCATTCCTCGGCCTCCTCGATACGGCCGACCGGGCGCCGGCCGTCCGCCATCGCCGCCTGGGCCAGAGCGTGGCCGGCCGTGGGCGAAGTGAGCAACAGGAACAGCAGGATCAGCACCAGTTTCGCCGTCACCAGGCTGACCCCGGCCAGCAGTATCAGGCCCAGCAGCATGAAGCCGGCGCCGGCCGTGTCCGTCATGCTCGCGGCATGGGTGCGGGAAAAGAAGTCCGGCAGCCGCAGCAGGCCCAGCGCGCCGATGATCAGCACCGCGGAGCCCAGCAGCAGGCAGGCGTTGGCGAGCAGCATCAGCATCAGCGCTGTTCCTCGCGGTTGATCAGTCCATGGCCGAGGTCGCCGAAGTTCATGAACTTGAGCACCGCGACAGTGCCGATGAAATTGATCAGCGCGTAGGCCAGCGCGATGTCGAGAAACTCCGGGCGGCCCATGACGAAGCCGATCACCGCGATGAACAGCACCGTCTTGGTGCCGAAACTGTTGGCCGCCAGGATGCGGTCATAGGGCCCCGGTCCCAGGAGGGAGCGCAGCAGGGCGAGGCTCATGGCGACAAGAACCGCGATCAGCGCTGCAGTGAGCATCAGTCCTCCAGTTCCACGGCGCGGGGCACTATCGGGCCGTCGTGCAGTTCACTCATGAACTCCGGCTCCAGGGCATGGATGCGCATGCGCCGATCCTCCACATCCAGCGTCAGGGTGCCCGGGGTGAGCGTGATGGAATTGGCCAGAATGGTGCGGACGATGTCCTGCTCAAGGGGGGTGTCCACATAAGCGGTGACCGGTTCGACCCGACGGCCGGAGAGAATGATGCGGGCCACCGCCCAGTTGGATTTCAGGGTTTCCCAGGTCAGCAGCAGCCAGTAGCGGGGCATCCGCGGCCACAGGTGGTGTGGATGACTTTCGTGGTCCACGATCACCATACGCCGGCACAGCCAGGCCACCAGCGCACAGGAGGCCAGGCCGAAGCTCAGCAAAAGGGCTGTGTAGTATCCGGAAAGGACCAGCCAGAACAGGGCAAGGCTGGTCAGAAGACTCAGTAAATGCACGCTTTTCGCTTCGCAAATCCGATGCGGCACTATGCAATGGCTGAAGCCGCCGCGCAATCATCGGCGGCCAACAAACGCGTTATGATGCGCGGCTTCAAGCCCCCGGCGGGCAGCGCAGATAAATAGGTAAGAAAATGGCACAGGACAAGAATCTGACCCGGGTCAGCCACCACGTGACGCCTGCGGACCGGGCGGCCAAACACGGCCATGCCGGCGCAGTGATCTGGCTGACCGGCCTTTCCGGTTCCGGCAAGTCGACCCTCGGCATGGCACTGGAGAACGCCCTGCACGAGCGCGGCAAACAGGTCTACGTCCTGGATGGCGACAATGTGCGATTCGGTCTCAATTCGGACCTGGGCTTCTCACCGGAAGACCGCACCGAAAACATCCGTCGCATCGGCGAGGTGGCCAATCTGATGGCCCAGGCCGGCCTGATCTGCATCACCGCATTCATCTCGCCGTACCGCGAGGACCGGGAGCGGGCGCGCAAGGCTGCCGGAGACCGTTTCATCGAAGTCTACGTCAAGGCGGACGTGGCCACCTGCGAAGAGCGGGACCCCAAGGGTTTGTACAAGAAAGCCCGGGCGGGCGAGATCCCCGAGTTCACCGGCGTTTCCGCGCCATACGAGGCGCCGGATGCGCCGGAGCTGGTGGTCGATACCCGCGAGCCCTTCGAGGATTGCCTCGAGAAGCTCACCGGCTTCGTGCTGGAGCGGGTCAAGATCTGAGGGTGGGAAAGGCCGGCGCCGGGCCGGCATCCGGCTCCGCCTGATGCCTGCGGCGGCCCTCAGGTTTCCGCTTTTTCGCGGCTCAGCGCTTTGAGTTCGTAGAGCAGTTCCAGCGCCTGCCTTGGGCTGATTTCATCGGGCCGAATGTCATCCAGGCGTGATTCCACGGCTGATTCGCGGGCGCTCGGCGGGCTGTCAAACAGGCCCATCTGCGGTGCAGGTCCGGCCTGGGCCTCAGCCTGTTTCTCCAGTCGATGAAGATGGGTTCGCGCCCGGTTCAACACCGGTTTTGGCACGCCGGCCAGCCGCGCGACCTGCAGGCCATAGCTGCGGCTCGCCGGTCCCTCCTTCACCCGGTGCAGGAAGATCAGCTCCTCGCCGTGCTCGGTGGCGTCCAGATGCACATTGGCCACGCCGGGCAGTTCCTCGGCGAGGGTGGTCAATTCGAAATAGTGCGTGGCGAACAGGGTAAAGGCGCCAATGCGGCTCAGTTCCTCGGCTGCCGCCCGGGCCAGCGACAGGCCGTCGTAGGTGCCGGTGCCCCGGCCGATCTCGTCCATCAGCACCAGGGAGCGGTCGCTGGCGTTGTGCAGGATCTCCGCGGTTTCCTGCATTTCGACCATGAAGGTGGAGCGGCCGGAAGACAGGTCGTCGCCGGCTCCGATGCGGGTGAAGATGCGGTCCACCGGGCCGATCTCGGCCTCGTCCGCCGGGACATAGCTGCCGATGTGGGCGAGCAGCACGATGAGCGCGCACTGCCGCATGTAGGTGGATTTGCCGCCCATGTTCGGGCCGGTGATCACCAGCATGCGGCCGGACTCGTCCAGGCTCAGATCATTGGGCACGAAGTTGTCGACCAGGGTGTCGACCACTGCATGGCGCCCTCCGCGGATGCTCAGGCAGGGCGCTTCGCTCAGGCTGGGCGCTGACCACTGCAGGCGATCGGCGCGCTCGGCCAGGGCCGAAAGCACGTCGATTTCGGCCACCGCTGCGGCCGTCTCGCGCAGCGGCCCCAGGGCGGGCTGCAATTCGTCCAGGACCTGTTCGTACAGCAGTTTTTCCCGGCTCAGGGCACGTTCCCGGGCGGACAGGATCTTGTCCTCGAAGCCCTTCAGTTCCGGGGTGATGTAGCGTTCCGCGCTTTTCAGGGTCTGACGCCGGCTGTACTCGACCGGGGCCTGCGCGGCGCGTGAACGCGGCAGCTCGATGTAGTAACCGTGGACCCGGTTGTAGCCGACCTTGAGATTGTCGATGCCGGTCCGTTCGCGCTCGCGCGACTCCATCTGTTGCAGAAAGGCGCTTGAGTTGGCGGCCAGTTCGCGCAGTTCATCCAGCTCTGCATCGAAGCCGGCGCGGATCACCCCGCCATCGCGCAGCACCACCGGCGGTTCCGGCTCGATCGCGAGGCTCAGGTAGTCGTGCAGCTCCGGGTACGCGCCCAGGGCCTCGCGCAGGGTTTGCAGACGCGGGCTGTCCGGCAGCAGCGCGGCCAGGTCCGGCAGCAGCCCCAGGGAGCGCGCCAGGCCGGACAGATCGCGCGGCCGCGCGCTGCGCAGGGCGACGCGAGTGGTGATGCGCTCGATGTCGGCCAGCTGGCGCAGGGCCTGGCGCAGATCTTCGTGCGCGCGGCTCGTCAGGCAGGCATCGATGGCCTGATAGCGCCCTCGCAACACCCCGGCATCACGCAGCGGGGCGCGCAGCCAGCGCTGCAGCAGGCGGCTGCCCATGCCGCTGGCACAGACGTCGAGCAGGTCCAGCAGGCTGTTGTCGCGGCTCCCGCTCGCGCTCAGTTCCAGTTCCAGGTTGCGTCGGCTGGCCGGGTCGATACGCAGGGTCTCGCCCGGTTGCTCCAGGCGCAGACCGGTCAGGTGCGGCAGCTCGCTGCGCTGGGTGTCGCGCAGGTACTGCAGCAGCGCGCCGGCCGCGGCGACGGCAGCGCGGGCATCTTCGCAACCGTATCCGCGCAGGTCGCGACAGCGAAACTGCTGCAACAGCAGGGCCCGGGCCGCGTCGGTCTCGAAATGCCAGGCGGGGCGGGCCCGCACCGCGACAGCGGCAGGCAGGGCGGGAGCCGCTTCCGCGTCGCTGTGCAGCAGTTCGGCGGGCGGCTGGGCACGCAGGTCGGACAGGAGTTCGGCTTCGCTGGCGTGTTCGATGACGACGAAGCGGCCACTGGCCAGTTCCAGCCGGGCCAGGCCCCAGCAGTCGGCGTGACGGGCCACGGCGGCCAGCTGTGCCTCCCGGCGAGCATCCAGCAGCGCCTCGTCGGTGATCGTTCCCGGCGTCAGCACCCGCACCACCTTGCGCTGCATCGGTCCCTTGCCGCCGGGGTCGCCAAATTGCTCGGCGATGGCGACCGACTCGCCCAGCCGCATGAGCCGGGCCAGATACTGCTCGCAGGCGTGGTGGGGCACCCCGGCCATGGGGATGGGGGCGCCGGCGGACGAGCCGCGGGTGGTGAGGGTCAGATCCAGCAGCTTCGCGGCGCGCGCGGCGTCGTCGTAGAACAGCTCGTAGAAATCACCCATGCGGTAGAACAGCAGTTCGTCCGGATGCTCCGCCTTGAGGGCGAGAAACTGCTGCATCATCGGCGTGTGGGCGGTATCGTTCGAGCTCACGTCACTGGGGGCCGGAAAAACCGCCAATGCTACCAAGTCAGGAGCTCGAACCGCTCGGCGATCTGCTCGCGGCGCGTGGCGAAAGCCTGTGTCTGGTCGAAGCCAGCGCCGGCGGCGCGCTGCAGGCTGCCCTGTCGCTGGCGCCTGGCGCCTCGCGCTGGTTTCATGGCGGCATCGTGGCCTATCACGACAGCATCAAGACAGGCTGGCTGGGTCTGGATGAAAGGGTGTTGATCGAGCACGGTGCGGTGAGCACGGCGGCGGTCGAAGCCATGGGCGCAGCCGCGCTGGCGCGTTGCGGCGCGCACTGGGTGCTTGTCGAGTCCGGGGTCTACGGGCCGTCGGGCGGCAGTCCGGAAAAGCCGGTGGGTCTCGTATATCTGCATGTGGCCCATCGCGCCGGTTGGCGGCAGACCAGCCGCCTGCAGTTGGGCGGTGATCGCGCTGCCCTGCGCGTCGCGGTGACCTTGGAAGCGGCCAAGCTCTTGATCCGTCAGCTACGGGCCACGGGCGGGGGCGCAAATCTGAAATAATGCGGTAACGAATCAGACAGGTGTGACATGGACGAGAATCGCAAGAAGGCCCTGGCGGCCGCGCTGACCCAGATCGAACGGCAATTCGGCAAGGGCTCGGTGATGCGCCTGGGCGATGGCGGCGCCGTGCGCGATGTCGAGGCCATCTCCACCGGCTCCCTGGGCCTGGACGTGGCCCTGGGCATCGGCGGCATTCCGCGCGGCCGGGTGGTGGAAATTTACGGACCGGAATCGTCCGGCAAGACCACGCTGACCCTGCAGTGCGTGGCGGCTGCCCAGGCCATGGGTGGCACCGCGGCCTTCATCGACGCCGAGCACGCGCTGGACCCGGAGTACGCGCGCAAGCTCGGGGTCAATGTCGAAGATTTGCTGGTCAGCCAGCCGGACACCGGCGAGCAGGCGCTGGAGATCGCCGACATGCTGGTGCGTTCGGCGGCGGTCGATATCGTGGTGATCGACTCCGTGGCCGCGCTGGTGCCCAAGGCCGAAATCGAGGGCGAAATGGGTGACTCGCACGTCGGCCTGCAGGCCCGCCTGATGTCGCAGGCACTGCGCAAGCTGACCGGCAACATCAAGCGCTCCAACACCATCGTCATCTTCATCAACCAGATCCGGATGAAGATCGGCGTGATGTTCGGCTCGCCGGAAACCACGACCGGCGGCAACGCGCTGAAATTCTATGCTTCGGTGCGCATGGACATCCGCCGGATTGGCTCGGTGAAGAAAGGGGCCGAGGTCATCGGCAACGAAACGCGGGTGAAGATCGTCAAGAACAAGATGGCGCCGCCTTTCAAGCAGGCCGAATTCGAGATTCTCTACGGCGAGGGCATTTCCTGGCATGGCGAACTGGTCGATCTCGGCGTCGAGCACAACCTGGTCGACAAGTCCGGCTCCTGGTACAGCTATAACGGAGACCGGATCGGCCAGGGCAAGGACAATGCCCGCGAGTACCTGAAAGAGCATCCGGAGGTGGCCAAGGAAATCGACGCCAAATTGCGCGAAATCCTGCTGCCGAAGAAGAAGCCCGCCGCCGAGGCGCCGCTTGAAGAGGTCGCGGAAGAAGCCTGAGGACAGCGTGCCGGCGGCCGTGGATGCGGCCGCCCGTCTGCTGGCCCGGCGCGAGCATGCCCGGCGCGAACTGGGCCAGAAATTACAGCAGCGCGGTTTTTCTGCCGGGATTGTCGAGGAAGCCCTCGACGAACTGATCCGCCGCCGCTGGCTGGACGAGGTGCGTTACGCCGCCAGTATCGCGCGTCACCGCGCCGCTCAGGGGCGTGGGCCGCGCTGGGTGGCTGCGGAACTGGCCGCCCAGGGCATCGAGGGCGAAGCCTGTCACGATGCCCTGAACCAGGAAGAACTGGACTGGGAAGAAGCCTGCCAGCGCGCATTGCAGCGCCTGCCGGCCCGGGACCCCGAGCCGCGCCTGAGGCAGAAGCTCTATCAGCGCGGTTTCGACCCGGAGCAGATCAGCTCGGCCCTGGGTGCGCGCCTCAGCGCGCCCGAATAGCCCCGCGGCGTCGACCCAGCGCGAGTCCGCCCAGGCCGATCAGCAGCAGCCAGGTCGCCGTGCCCCCGGCCGCCGGCCCGGCGGAGCGACCGGTTGAGCTGTCGCCTGCGCTGCCTGCGTCGGTGTCGTCACCAGCCGGCGCGCCATCGTCCGCACTCTGATCCTTGTCGTAGGCGGCAAACAGCCCGCGGCCGCTGACCTGACGGAACAGGCGGGGTGCCTGGTCACGGTAGCCGCTCAGACCGGGGGCGTTCGCCGGTGCCGCCGCGGCGCAGGCGCCGGTGCAGCCGTCGGCATAGGCGATATGCACCCGGCCCCTGGAATCGATGTCCATGTCATTGAAATCGAGCAGGTTGCGGCAGCCACTGCTGTCGTCGGTCAGCGAGTCGTAGACGCCCCCGACCTGCACCGGGTCGTCCGAGATGCGCCGGACCTCCCAGGTCACGCCGCGGTCGAAGGTCAAGGCCACGTAGTAATGCCAGACGATGTCCGACTGCTTGAGCGGGAAGCCGGCGGCGCCCCATTCGCCCGTGCCTTCCCCCTGGTCGTAACAGCTGTAGACCGCGTTGGTGCGCAGATGCCGGTCGATGGCCGGGTTGCCGGTGGCTTCGACGCCGATGAAGGAGAAGGCCGCGCGGTCGTCGTCGCCGGCCTGCACGTCAGCAAAGGTGGCGTGCAGGATGCGTGGCTCGTGGAACTGGCCGACATCCAGCCAGGTCGTGTCGCCGTTCGGGCCGAGCTTCTCCCAGGTAAGGCCGCCGTCCTCGCTGATGGCCATGCGCGCACCCTGGCTGTCGGCCATGCCGTAGTACAGCACGCCGGATGGCCGGCTGATGCCGACCGAGGGATCGAAGCCGCCCGTCCAGATGTGGCTGCCCTCGACCAGCCGCTCCTCGAAGAGCAGGCCGGTGATGCCGCCCGCCTCCACCGCGACGCTGGGCACGATCATGCCGTGCTGGGCGCCACAGGACCCGACAGGCAGAAAGGCTGCTCCGGTCTGCGCATTGGTGCGCCAGTGTCCATGAAAGCCGCGGCAGCTGCTGAGCTGGACCGGGCTCGGTGCAGTCCAGGTCACGCCGCCGTCCAGGCTCACCGAGCAGCCGATCTGGCCCAGCTGGCCGCAGTAGTAGCCGTTGAGGTCGAAGGCCGTTCCGGTGATGGCGCCCAGACCGGGCTTGACCCCCAGGCCGACTGACTGGTGGTCGAACTGCGCGCCGCTGCACATGTTCGTGGTGGGCAGCCAGGTTTCGCCATCGTCATCGCTGATCATCATCACCGAGCAGGCGCCGAGCAGGCCGCCCGCCAGGATGCGGCCGGTTTCCTCATGCACGACGAGCATGGGGTCGAGATTGACCGGAACCTGGTAAGGCGGCGTGACATCGCTCCACTGCTCCCCTTCCGGCGCCTCCGGCTTGTAGCGGATGGTGGTGCTGCCGGCGTGATAGAAGATGTGATCAGTGGTCCAGGGGATGCCGACGGTCGGTTCCGGCGCCCTGTCGATCAGCGGCACGACCAGATTGTCGAAGCCCGTCTGGCCGGTGCCGAATCCGGCGAAAGCCAGCGGCGAGGCGATGAAAAGCAGGATGGCGAAATGACGCATGGTGACCCCTGAGGTGATGGGGTTGCCACGGCGCGAACCCCGGAAGCCTGGAAAAGATGCAAGCACCCATACAGTGGCGCGACCTCAGCGGGCCGCTGCGCTTCTGCGGGGCACAGGACCCTACACGAAGCGCGGTCCCGATTGGGTCCCTGGTTGCTGAATGAGCCCCTGCCAACCCGCGCGTCAGGCGGCTGCCGCCGGCTGTCGCCACAGCCCCCGCCATCGCGTAAACTTGCGCGATTTTGCAGCGTATTTTGGCGGCCCGGTCGCCAGCACCCGGACACATGATCAGCAGCAACGACATTCGCCGCCGCTTCATCGGCTACTTTGAGCGCAACGGTCACAGCGCCGTCCCCTCCAGCTCACTGGTGCCGGCCAACGACCCGACACTGCTGTTCACCAATGCGGGCATGGTCCAGTTCAAGGATCTGTTCCTGGGGCGCGAATCGCGGTCCTACTCGCGGGCCGCGTCCAGCCAGCGCTGTGTGCGCGCCGGCGGCAAGCACAATGACCTGGAAAACGTCGGCTACACCGCGCGCCATCACACCTTCTTCGAGATGCTGGGCAACTTCAGCTTCGGCGACTACTTCAAGCGCGAAGCCATCGCTTATGCCTGGGAGTTCCTGACGGTGGAGCTGGGCCTGCCGGCCGAGAAGCTGTGGGTCACGGTCTTCGAGGAGGACGACGAGGC
>JBFKIN010000079.1:0-9648 GCA_041632255.1 Oceanococcus sp.
CAGCAAGGCTATCGCGGCGAGCAACTGCAGGCGCTGCCGCAACAGGGGCAGTTGCGGGGGGCAGGAGGCCGCCAGTCGGCTCAGGGTCTCTGGGAGTTGATCGACAGGGAGGCTTCGACCGTTGTCCGCGGCCCAACTGTACAGGGCGAGCAGGGACCAGTCCTCGATGGCCAGTTCCCCGGGAGCGGACAGCGCGGTGGCCAGCAGTTGTGGCACCGGCCGATTACGAGCAAGCGCCAGATCCAGTACCTCGGGATAACGGGCGCCGTCCATGCCGCTGGACAGACGCGTCAATTCCGTCCCGTCAGGCTGGAGCACGATGAGGGTCGGGTAGCCCGAGGTGCCGAAGTGATCGCCCCAGCGCTGGGCCCCGGCGGAATCGCCATCCAGGTACACCGCGATGAACTGGCGCGTGCGGGCGATGAAATCCTCGCGAACGAA
Organism: Oceanococcus sp.; assembly: GCA_041632255.1. Classification (GTDB taxonomy): domain Bacteria; phylum Pseudomonadota; class Gammaproteobacteria; order Nevskiales; family Oceanococcaceae; genus Oceanococcus. The sequence continues at coordinate 442 of JBFKIN010000079.1, forward strand.
AATCGTCGACTTGATCTGATTGCACGGGGGGCACCATTCCGCGCCCCAGTAGAGGAACAGCGGCCGGTCCTGGCTTCGCGCCGTACTCAGAGCCTCCTCGACGCTGCCGTCAAACCAGTCGATAGCCGCGGCGTGGGCTTTCGTCCCGGGAGGGCTTGGGGATGTCGCGGGCGTCAGTGCGTTGCCAGCCGCCCGAGCGGCGTCGGGAGCCTGCTGACCGCAGGCGGTGAGCAGCAGCGCCAGGGCGCAGAGGAGCTTGCGCATCGATGGAAGGCCTCAGCCTGAAATCGGCAAGACTGCATGATACGCCTGTGCGTAACAAATCACTTGCCAAGGATGTAGTGAAACACTATATTGACCGCATGTACAAGCAGCATCGCCAGCAGAACCTGGTCCGTCTCATCAGTGAGAAGGCGGACGGCAACCAGGCGCAATTCGCGGAAATGATCGGCAAGTCGCCGTCCTATCTGGGTCAGCTGGTGCGCGGCGTGGGCAGTTTTGGCGAACGTGTGGCGCGGCAGATAGAGCAGCAATGCGGCAAACCCCGCGGCTGGCTGGATGCCGCGCCACCGACCGAGCCGGACCATCCGCGCGCCCAGGGCCTGTGCCCCGTGCTGTCTTGGGTCGCAGCCGGCAGCTGGCATGGCATGGAAACCCCTGCAGGGCAGGGGGATGATGCTCAGGACTGGATGCCGTGCCCGGTTCGCCACGGTGGGAGCACATTCGTGCTCAAGGTCAGCGGCGAGTCGATGTACAACCCCGGGGGGCGTCTCAGCTTCGCTGACGGCGATCTGATCTTCGTCGATCCGGATCGAAGGCCCGCCAACCGGGACTGTGTCGTGGTCCGGCGTGAAAACGATGCGACGGCGACCTTCAAGCAACTGGTGCAGGAAGGCGAGCCGCCCAATGCCCGGCAATATCTCAAGCCACTGAACCCGCAGTGGCCGGAGCCCATCATAGAACTCGGTGAAGATGCCCGCCTGTGTGGCGTGGTCATTTTCAAGGGCATGGCGCTGTAGCCGATGCGGTTTTCGCATGCCCACGATATGTAGTAAAACACTTCAGGAGAAACCCCATGACCCACGCCCTGTCCCTCGCTCCCACCCGCGGCGGTAAATGGTTGCGGCTGCGCAAGAGCCGACGCCCCAGCAGCATGGCCCAGCCGCTGCGCGGCCAGGCCCCTGTACAGACCGCCAAGGTTTACTGCGACCCTCGCATGCCGGACAACTGGGCTGCTGTCAGCGACTGATCTCAGTAAGCGGCATCCATGGCCACCTGGGCCAGACGCAGTTCACGATCGCGTTCCAGTTCGGCCACCAGAATTTCCGGTGCGGCCAGCTGTCCCTGTTCGGTCAGGGCCGCCAGGGTGGTTTCATCGTGGCCATACACGTCGGGCCGGAACTGCAGATCGCCACTGCCGTCGACCCAGGCGGTCCAGTACTCCAGGTGCACCGGAACCCGGTCAACCAGCGGCAGGCTCATGGTGTCTTCCGCGTTGCCCACCGCACGCCAGGCATCCGCCCGCCCGTGGTTGCGCAGCAGCACTTCGGCCAGGACCATCGGCTGGGACAGTCGGACACAGCCTGAGCTGAAGAGGCGCTGGCCGCGATCGAACAGCGAGTGATTGGGCGTATCGTGCAGGTACACCGAGTAAGGGTTCGGGAACAGGAACTTGACCCGGCCCAGCGCGTTGCCAGCGCCCGGCTGCTGACGCAGCACGTAGGGGAAATTGTTCCGGCTCAGCTGTTGCCAGTCGATGCTGGCGGGGTCCAGCGTTGGCGCATCCCGGGACCAGCCTTCATACACGGTGAACCCGTTGGTGGGCAGGTAGTTCGGGTCCTGCTGGATCAAGGGCAGCTTGTCGTCCACGGCGATGCGATAGGGCACCGTCCAGTCCGGGTTCAACACCACTTCATTGATGGCGCTTCGGGTCAGGGGGGTGGGACGCTCGGTACGGCCGACGATCACCTTCATGTCCAGGACCGGCTGGCCTTCGTGCACATAGTGGAGTTGCTGGGCCGCCAGATTGACGCGGATATGGCTCGACTGCAGCGGAATCGAGGAATGGCGACGCCGTTCCAGGTTCACGATCAGCTGGCGAATGCGCGAATCGGTGCTGGCATTCAACTGCTCGCGGGTCGCCGGACCCACGATGCCATCGTCGTCCAGGCCGTGACGGCGCTGGAACTGCCGCAGGGCCGTTTCGATCGCGGCGGAGTAGAGCTCGCTGGGCGGACCGGCATAGTCACCGGTCTGCTGCAGGCGCTGGCTCATGCGGAAGACGGCCGGATGAACGTCGCCCGGCTTGATCGGGTCCTCAACCGGCGCCAGGTTCTGGTCGTCCTCGCGCTGCTGCAGCAGCCGTCGCAGGGCCCGGCTCAATGCCCAGTACTGCGCGTCTGACGGCAGAGCGGCATCCAGGCTGACGGCCGGATCTTCTTGCGGCTTCAGACGCAGCAGCAGGGTGATGATACGCAGTGCCGTGGCATCATCTTCAGACGCTTCCGGCTGGCGCTGGAAGTCCCGCAGGAGGCTGACATAGGCGTCGCTGAGCAGCAGGTCGGCATGAATGCGTTCGGCCAGGCTGCGCCCGTCGCGCAGGTCACGCAGACTGTCCAGGTGGTAGCGGTTACCGCTGATACCGTGCTGCGGCAGGCGGGACAGGTATTCCACCAGCATGTGCGCATTGGGGTGCCAGCCGGACTCGGAGGTCCAGATGGGTGCATGCTCACGCTGGTGGTAGGCGCTTGTCAGCGCCGCGGTCTCGCGCAGCGTGCTGCCGGCGGCCTGAGCCGTCTGCATGTGGCCCAGGCGCTGCAGCTGCAGGCGGATATGATTGGCAAAGCTCGGCTCCGCATCGGAGTCCGTGCCGTGGGCCGGCGTCGACAGCAGCACGGCCAGCATAAGTGTCAGCGACCATCTGGCCGCCCCATCCCTGATAATTTGAAACATAACGAAAACTCTCACCTCAACTTTTGCGGCATGATTACTGCTAGCGCGTCAAATATTTGTCATCAAAGCTGACGTCGATTCCGAACCTCGCCATCGAGTCCCCATGTCCGTCATTCCCGCCAAGCGCCTGCGCCCCTTGCTGCGCCTGTGGCCTCACCTGTGGCGTTACCGCGCCCGATTGCTCGGCGCCAGCGCCGCCCTGCTGCTTGCCGCAGGGGCCACGCTGTCGTTGCCCCTCGCGCTGCGGCACCTGATTGATGCGGTATTCAGCGAAGGACCCAAGCTCGACCTGGACCTGTATTTCCTGGCTGTTTTCGGGGTGGCGGTCGTGATGGCTTTTGCCACTGCGACCCGCTACTACCTGGTGACCTGGATAGGCGAACGGGTGGTCGCGGACCTGCGCATGGCGGTTTACGGCAACGTGCTGAGCCTCAGCCCGGTGTTCTACGAGGGCACCCGGACGGGCGAGGTGCTGTCACGGCTCACGACCGACACCACGCTGATACAGACCGTGATCGGTTCGAGCGTGTCCATCGTGCTGCGCAATGCGCTGATCTTCAGCGGCGGTCTGATCATGTTGATGGTGACCAGCCCGCGACTGAGCCTGATGATCCTGCTGCTGATCCCGCTGGTCGTGCTGCCGATCCTGTATTACGGGCGGCGGGTGCGCAGCCTGTCGCGGGCCAGCCAGGACCGGGTGGCTGACACCAGCTCCCTCGCGCAGCAGGTGCTCAGCGCGATGACGACCGTGCAGGCCTACAACCGGGAATTGTTTGAGTCATCGCGTTACGCGCGGGCTGTGGAGAGCGCGTTCTCGACGGCCCTGGTGCGCATCCGGGTTCGCGCGCTGCTGACTCTGATCGCGATCCTGCTCATGTTTGGCGCCATCGTGCTGGTGGTCTGGGTCGGTTCCCGCGGGGTGGCGTCCGGGAGCATGAGCGGAGGCGAACTGAGCCAGTTCCTGCTCTATGCGCTGTTTACCGGTGGAGCCATGGCGGCGCTGAGCGAAAGCTGGGGCGAGATCCAGCGCGCCGCCGGCGCCACCGAGCGTCTGCTCGAACTTCTGGACGCGCGCCGCGCGCTTGAGGTGCCCGCGCAGCCTGACAGATTGCCCCGCTCGCTGGCCGGAGAGATCCGTTTCGAGGGCCTGTGCTTCGCCTATCCTGCCCATCCGGAACGCAGGGTCCTGGAGGACTTCAGTCTGCACATCCAGCCGGGTGAGACGGTGGCGCTGGTCGGTCCCTCGGGCGCCGGCAAGAGCACCGTTTTCCAGCTGCTGTTGCGCTACTACGACTGGCAGGCCGGTCGCATCAGTTTCGACGGGGTGGACATTGCCCGGTGCGCCCCGGAGGCCGTCCGCGAAGCGATCGCGATCGTGCCGCAGGAGCCGGTGCTGTTTGCTGACAGCGCCCTGGAGAACATCCGCTACGGCCGCCTGGAGGCCAGCGATGGCGAAGTTCGGCGGGCGGCCGAACAGGCCGCCGCCGACGAATTCATCCGTGCCCAGCCGGCTGGTTATGCCACAGAGCTGGGTGAGCGCGGCGTGCGCCTGTCCGGCGGCCAGCGCCAGCGTATCGCCATCGCCCGCGCCATGCTCAAGGACGCGCCGATCATCCTGCTCGACGAGGCGACCAGCGCCCTGGATGCGGAGTCGGAAAAATTGGTGCACGATGCTCTGGCCAAACTGACCCGGCAGCGCACCACCCTCGTGATTGCGCACCGCCTTTCCACGGTCCGCGAGGCCGACCGTATCGTGGTCATGGACGCGGGCCGGCTGGTGGCCGTGGGCCGGCATGAGGAACTGATGCGTCAGCAGGGCCTTTACGCCCGCCTGGCCGAACTGCAGTTCCGGGATCTGGGATGATGGGACGCAGGTCAATGGGGAAGTCATGACACAGGAACTGATTTTTTATCCCTCCATCGCAATGTTCGCCCTCACCGCCGGGGTGCTGGTTCGCATGGGGATCATGCGTTACCGCGCGGTTGCGGCTGGCGAGGTCGATCCGCGTTACTACCGCCTTTACACGGGTGCCGAGGAACCGCCGGAACTGCGCAAGCTGGGGCGACATGTGCAGAATCACTTCGAGGTGCCGCCGCTGTTCCACCTTGTCGTGCTGATGCTCTACGTGACGGGGCAGGTCAATCTGCTGAGTCTGGTGCTGGCCTGGCTGTTCGTGGCCTTGCGCGCCCTGCACAGCGCGATACATCTGGGGCGCAATGTGGTGCCCCGGCGTTTTGCCAGCTTCATTGCCAGCGGGACGGTGCTGGCTGGCCTGTGGTTGAGCTTCGCGGTCGGTCTGCTGCAGCGATGAGAGCCTGGCACGCCGCTGTCCTGCCGGTGGTTCTTCTGGGTCTGTGTGCCTGCGCTGCGGCGCCACGGCCTGTCCCGGCGGAACCCGAGCTGACCTGCCAGGAAGAGGTGCACCGGCAATTCGATTTCTGGATCGGTGACTGGGAGGTGCTGCAGGAAGATCGCGACGCCCCGCGGGCCTTCAACCACATCCGCCAGCTTGGACGCGGCTGTTTCCTGCATGAGGATTACAGCAGCGGCAGCGGCTACGTCGGAGAAAGCCTCAACTGGTATGACCCCAAGTTCGGTCAGTGGCGGCAGATCTGGGCAGACAGCCAGGGGCTGATTCTGCATCTGGCCGGTGGCCTGGATGCGCAGGGTCGCATGGTTCTCTACGGGGGAGAGCGGGTGACGGCGGAAGGCCGCAGCATTCGGGACCGCATCACCTGGGAGCCGCGGCGCGATGGCAGCGTCCGGCAAAGCTGGGATATTTCCAGCGACGGCGGGAAGCGCTGGCGCGAGATTTTTTCCGGCCTGTACGTGCCGCGGGTCGAGACCGGTGGCAGCGGCGGCGGCAGCAAGCGCAGTCTGAAGCCATGATGCTGGCAGCCACTCTGGCGCTGTGCGCCCTGGGCACGGCCGGTGTCCTGGTCGCGGACCGTAGCGGACGGCCTCGACTGGAGTGGCTGGCGAAACCACTGGCCGCGCTGGCCTTCATCCTGGCCGGCTGGCAGTGGGGCGCGCTGGAGTCGGCCTACGGGCGCTGGATTCTGCTCGGCCTGATCTGCGGGGCCGCCGGAGACGTCCTGCTGATTCCGAAGTCCACCGGTCTGTCCTTCCTGCTCGGCATGCTGGCTTTTCTGGCCGGTCACCTGTTTTACGCGGTCGCCTTTTTGGGCCTGACGCAGCATACCCTCACGGTCGTGATCAGCAGCCTGGCCTGCGCCGCGCTGGCCATCGTGCTGCTGCGCTGGATGATGCCGGGGGTACCGTCCCGCCTGCGCGCGGCGGTGATGGCTTATCACCTGGTGATCATGGCGATGGTCGTGCTGGCCTGCGGCGCCAGCGCAGCCGGCGCGTCGCCGCTGATCGCCGTGGCGGCCGTGGCTTTTGCGGGCTCGGATGTGGCTGTGGCCCGCAATCGCTTCGTCAGCCCCGGTTTCGTCAATCGGGCCTGGGGAATTCCCCTGTATTTCCTGGCCCAGATGCTGATGGCCAGCACGGTCGCGGCTTACGCCGCGCCCGTCTGAATCAGGGGCAGGGCGCTAGCGCGGCATCAGCGGGACACCGGCCAGCCAGGGGTGGATGAACACGATACCGGCGCTGATCGCCAGCCCGATCACCAGCTGGAGTGCGCTGCGGCCGGCGCCGACCGGCGCCGGTTTCTGCCAGGCACCGTCGCGGCGGTTGATGAAGATGACTTCCAGCACGGCCCAGGCCAGCAGTCCGCCGAACAGGACCAGCGAGCGGGATTCGCCATTGGACAGCAGGTGGGCCACCGCCCACAGCTTCACGCCGGTGAGCTGCGGGTGGCGTACCAGCCGGCGCAGGTCGGTGGGGATTCTGGCGGCGAAAAACAGGACCAGCGCCAGCGGCACCAGCAGCATGGTGACGTGACGCAGCGGCGCCGGTGGCAGGTAAAGGCTGGTCGGCGGCCAGCTGCGCCAGCCGAGCACGATCAGGGCCAGCGCGCCCAGCACCGCCAGCGAGAACAGACCCTTGTAAGGCCCCTCGCCAATGCCGGCGACCACGTTCTGGCGCCATTGCGGCGCCATCGACTTGCTCAGATGCAGCGCGGACCAGAGCAGGATTCCGGCAATCAGCAGCATGAGGACAATTCCAAGGTTGTGAATCCCGGCAGTGTGCCGTTGGCGGCGGGCGGAATCAATCGACCTTGGCCAGCGACTCGCGCAGCAGGGCGGCCTGCTCGTCCAGGCGAGCCCGCCGGGCGGCGCTGATCGGGGGGGCTGCCAGCAGCACGCCGACGTGGGCGATGATCCGTGCCAGGGTGCGCCAGCGGTCTCCGCGATAACGCGGGATCACATGGATGTGCACATGGGGCACGGTCTGACTGGCACCCGGGCCGTCATTCACCAGCAGGTGCTGGGCCACGCTGCCCAGGCCGTCGCGCTGGGCCACTGCGATGCGCCGCGCCAGTTCCCACAACTGGCTGCGCAGGGCCAGGTCCAGTTCATCGAGCCTGGCCACGCCCTGCAGCGGGCAGACCAGCACATGGCCGCGCGACATGGGGTGGATGTCCATGAAAGCCATGCAGCGTTCATCCCGGTGGACGAAGCTGGCCGGCAGTTCGCCGGCGGCGATGCGTTCAAACAGGGTCATGCGCGGCACTGTAGCAGCTTGCCGGCGCTGGCATAATGGCCCGGGTCGGCCCGTTCCGGGCGCTGGAACCTGGGGGAAAACATGAGCCAATTCAATGCTGTCACGGCCTGGAAGTCATTCGAGGGCGGCTTTCTCGCCACCCTGGTGTGTCATCAGGGTCTGCTCGCCCTGCTGCACCTGCTGGCTGGTGCGCCGGCGCCCTATAACTTCAGCCCGGTCCCGCCGCTGGGTGTGCCAGCGGTGCTGTCTCTGGCTTTCTGGGGAGGGCTGTGGGGTCTGCCCATCGCCTGGTTGATCCTGTCACGGCAGGGCGCCGCTTACTGGTGGCGGGCCGTGGCCTTCGGCGCCCTCGGGCCCAGCAGCGTGGCCCTGTTCATCGTGTTTCCGCTCAAGGGCCTGCCCCTGGCCGGTGGCTGGGATCCCAAGCTCATCATCGGCGCGCTGCTGCTCAACGGAGCCTGGGGACTGGGTCTGGGCCTGTGGCTGAGGCTGCGTCGAGCCGCCGGCGGCTAGCGGGTTTTCCGTTCTGGTCATCATGCCCGGCAGCCTTCCCGGCCTTGCGTTCACGGGGTGGCAGGCGCAAAGTGAGAATTCTGCGCGCTGACACCCTGTGGGCATGGGGCGCGAGGGGCGTCGCGCGGCCAATCGACGGGGGGCTGTCATGCAGCGAAGACTCTCAAGGATGGCTGGTTTACTGGGCCTGGCTGTTGCAGGTCCTGTGTTTGCCGCTGATCCTTTCACTTTTGAAATCGTCATCACACCATTGACCGGTGAGTCGTACACCGTCAGTGACGCGGGTTCGAACGCCGAGGCTATTTTCAATCTGCTTCAGGAGGAGAATCTCCGCGCCGCGGCGGCGCAGCAGGGGCGGACCTTCAATGGTGATGAAATCATCCAGGGCAACCTGGATTTTCGCGGGGTTCCCATCACCCTGAACTTTAACGATTTTGAGGCCAGTCCCAACGGTGAGGTCCTGACGTTCGCGATCGAGGAACTGGGTTTGTCCCAGTCCTTCGAGCGCTTCGAGACGCGGCAGGAGAATTTCGAGGCTTTCAAGGAATTCATCAAGCGCAACGAAGGCAATATCGTCAGTGCGCTGTACAAGCTGCTGGCTCGACGGTCATCGATTGACCCGATTGCCGGAAACCCCGGCAGCATGCAGTCTCAGGCCGCCGGTCGCGACTTTGACCAGGGCTTCACCCAGAAGACCTCCCAGGTCTGGGGCTGCAGCACCAGCGCCCGCCATGAAATGATCATGCTGGCCCGGGCCGGCTTCGCCTGCCAGCAGGAGGTGGCCGACGCCAGCTTCCGCATGCCGCTGATCGAGGTGGCGCAACTGGATGGCACGGCCACGGACCTGCCTTCGGATGGCTTGTATGCCGACCATTTTGACCGGATCAAGCGGCAACGCGGCGCGAACAAGGCCAGCATCGGCCTGCAGTACGCCAGGATCAGCGCCAGTGACGGGCGGAGCGAGTTCGACTCCACCGCCTTCACCCTGCCGCTGTCCTATACGGTGGTGTTTGATGACGATCCCAAGCAAAAGCTGATCTTCCGTCTGCCGATCGGCATGACCCAGACCGAGGATGCCGACACGCTGCACCTGGCCTTCAGCGTGGCCTACA
>JBFKIN010000080.1:0-9635 GCA_041632255.1 Oceanococcus sp.
AAGGCGCTGGCCGCAATGACCCCGTCTTCGCTGCCACCCATGATCAGGGTCGGCAGGACGTCGGGCAGCGGCAGCAGGGTGTCCGCCGGATAGCCCAGCATGGTCGAGGCCTTGCTGTGCGCGCCGTAGGCGAACGCTGCCTTGAGACCGGGAAACCAGTCGGGCCGGGCGTTGAACAGCGCCACGCTGCCGCCGGCGGAGTGGCCGCCCAGCAGGATCCTGTCCAGGTCGAGACGTCCGGCCAGCGGGCCGGCCTCGTTCAGCCGGGCCAGCTCGTCGATGACCGCAGCCAGCGCGGTGGCCGAGGGGCGCTGGCCGTAGACGCTGGGCTTGAGCGCCTCGATGTCCAGTCCCGGGCTGAGGGCCATCATGCCCGGCATCTCCTCGAGGACCCAGCCGTAGGTCAGGCAGACGATGCCGGCGCGGGCCAGTTCGATGGCCAGCCAGGCATAGGCTTCCGGGCTCACATTGATGCCCGGCATCAGGATGGCCAGCGGGCAGCGCCCGGGAACGGGGGCCATGGGCAGGCTACCCGTGTTGTTTTCCAGGTCGGAGCCGGTGTACACCGCCGGGTAGTAGACCTTGGCGCTCAGGCTTTGCGCCCGTCCATCCGCCGGCGTCACCGGGACGGCCCGGAACAGGGCCCGCACCATTGGGCTGCCAGGCGGCGTCTGGCTTTGGCTCATGCGGCCTCAGCCCGGCCGCGGCAACTGGCGATCCCCGCCCCAGAGCTGGCGAACCAGCCGGGCACCGAGTTCTTCGCCGAACAGCCGGTCGACCACGACGTTGGCGGGATCGCGTTCGGTGATGCTGCGGCGGATCAGCAGGTCGCGTTCGGACAGGCTGGCGCGCTGGTCTTCCGGCACCGGACGGGCCTGATCGATCAGGGCGAACCAGTTGTCGAGATGGCTGTGCGCGGTGCGCCGGATGGTGTCCAGATTCTGCTCGGTGACCTCGGCGCCGTAGCACAGGCTGGCCGGGCTTTGCGCCACTCGGGTATAGAAGTCCCGGCTGATGAAGGGGCGGAAATGGCTGTCGGCCTGCATCGCCAGATAGACTTCATTGGCCGCGCCGTAATAGTGGTCGCCGTAGTCCGGGCAGGTCCACAGATCGCGCCGGGGCAGGTAGTCCATGTAGACAAAGAAGTCGGGCAGGGTGCCGAGGGCAAAGCCGAAATGCGGGGCGTCCACCTGGGGTCCCAGGCCGATGGTGAGGTGCATGTTGGTGAAGCTGGCTTTCGGATTGCCGGTCCAGGAGTGCACCAGCCAGTCGATCTTCGGGCCCGCGTAGGTGGCCAGGTAGCCGCTGGCGCCCTCCTTGCCGACATAGGGCATGAGATCCTTGCAGCTCGGATCCAGCTGCAACTCGAAGCGCTCCTGCACGCGCGCGAACAGCTCGCTGGTCAGGGCCCACAGGGCGTCGAAGGTCGACTGCCGGTCCTGGACCTCGCCGGATTCGACGATGTCCTTGATCGAGGTGAGAATCTTGTTGCTCATAAGTGTTGCCCTTTCCGGCCGCATGAACTTGGAACGCATAATGTTATATGTATAATACAATACATGGAATTCGGGTGCCAGACGGCGGTGAGCCGGCCTGGCGCGCCCAGCCGGCAACGCCCGGCGTACGATGGCTCAGCTAATCCGGGACAGCCTTCCCGCTTGAGGACAGGACCAATGCTCATCAATCTCTGGTACGTGGCCGAGTGGTCGCACGCGGTCAAGGACAAGCCGGTCAAGGTCAGGATGCTTGGCCAGAACTTCGTGCTGTTCCGGGATGCGCAGGGCAAGGCGCACTGCCTGTCGGATGTCTGCCTGCACCGCGGCGGGTCGCTGTCCGGCGGCTGGGTGCATGACAACTGCGTGGCTTGCCCCTATCACGGCTGGCGCTACAACGGCGAGGGCGAGGTCACCTTCATCCCGACCCGGGGTGAAGGCGGCGAGATTCCGAAGCGGGCCAAGATCGACGCGTATCCCACCGAGGAACGCTACGGCATGATCTGGGTGTTCCTGGGCGATCTGCCGGAAGGCGAGCGCTACCCGATCCCGCCTTTCGAGGAATACGGTCAGCCGGGCTGGCGCAAGGTGACGTCCGAGTACACCTGGAAGGCCTCGGCCGCCCGGGTGGTGGAGAACGGCATCGACATGGCCCACGCCTCCTTCGTTCATCCGATCTTCGGCCACCCCAGCACCGCGGACAAGAATTACATCGAAAGCGAGGAGCGCGGCGAGTGGTGGGGCACGCACAGCTGCATGATGTTTCCGCCGCAGTTCAAGGATGGCCTGCTGCGGCGCTACATCCGCAAGGAAAAGCAGCCGACCCGGGTGCATCCCAGCTTCTATCTGCCGGGTTATACGGTGCGCCTGCAGGTGGACCTGCGGCCGGGCTGGCAGCTGATCATGTTCGATGCCAATACGCCGGTGGATGAATTCACCACCCGGACCTTCGCGATCCAGCTGCGCTCCTTCTTCCGCCAGGGCATTTTCGACAAGGGCTCGGAGAAGCGTCTGCGCACCATCCTGCTGCAGGACGCGGCCATCGTCGAGAATGCGGCACCGAACTGGCTGCCCGAAACGCTGGCCAACGAGCTGTCGGTGAACGAGGACCGCTTCATGAGCTTCTGGCGGCAGACCCGGCGCCGGCACATCGAGGAGAAGGGCTGGCAGATCGACAGCAATGCGCTGAAGCCGCACGAGGGTTTCAAGGCGCACACGATCCCCTCGCCGGGCCGGCGCGAGCACCCCGAAATCCGCTGGGTGCTGGACACGGTGCCGCTGAAAGCGCCGACGGTGGAAGCCAGGGCCTTCGCGGCGGACGAGGAGACTCTGCCGGACAGTGACGCCGCATGACCTGAGGCTGCAGCCCAGCCGGACTTCCCCTCTCGGCCGATTGCGGCCGGACCACAGGCGAGACCCGATGCCCCGACTCTCCCGCAAGACCGTGCTGCCCCTGCTGGTGCTGCTGCTGGGCCTGGCACTGGCTTTTGTCATTGCCAACTCACGACCGGACCCTCAGCCCGAGCAGGTTCCCGAAACGGCGCCCCCGTCAGTGACGGTTACCCGGGTCGAGCCCTACAGCGGCACCGTCTCGCTGCGCAGTCAGGGCGTGCTGCGTCCGCGGCGGGAAATCGATCTGCTGGCCCAGGTCGGTGGGGTGGTCACCGACGTGGCAGAGGGCTTCGTCGAAGGCGCCTTTTTCGATGCGCAGGCCCTGCTGTTGCAGATCGATCCCCGCGATTACGAGAACGCGCTGAGTCGCGCTCGGACCCGGCTCGCCGACGCCCGGCAGGCCCTGGCGACCGAGCGCGGCCGGGCGCGGCAGGCCCGCCTGGAGTGGCGGGAACTGGGTGATCCCGAGGCCAATGCCCTGTTCCTGCGCGAACCGCAGCTGGCGAGCGCGAGGGCTCAGGTGGAGGCCGCGGCGGCGGATGTACGCCAGGCGGAAATCGAACTGCAGCGCAGTGCGATTCGAGCGCCATTTGCCGGCCGCATCGTGAGCCTGCAGGCCGATCTGGGTCAGTTCGTGCCGGCCGGAGCGGCGGTGGCCACCATTTACGCTTCGGATCGCGCGGAAGTGGCGCTGCCCCTGAGCGCCCGCCAGCGCGAGCTGATCGATCTGGGCGAGCTGGAGCAGGGCCTTGCGGTCACGCTGCGGGCGGGCGGTTCCGCCAGTTGGACCGCCACGGTGCGGCGGGTCGCGGCACGGGTGGACGAGCAGACCCGGCAGCTGGACCTGCTGGCCGAGATCGCCGCGCCCTTTGAGGGCGATTCCCCCTTGCTGATCGGCCAGTTCCTGGAGGCGGAGATCCCATCGCGCCCCTTCGATGGCCTGATGCGCCTGCCGCGCTCCGCGCTGCGGCCGGGAGAGCGAATCTGGATCATCGATGGCGAGCAACGATTGCGCATCCTGCCGGTGCGTCTGCTGCAGTCCGACGACGAGGCAGTCACCGTGCAGCTGTCGGCGGGGCAGGGCGCTGCCCTGCGGGTGGTGACCTCGTATCTGGCCCGGGTTGAGGACGGCATGGCGGTGATGGTGGGCGGGCAGGGCGCCGATTCATGAAGGCCATGGTCCGCTGGTTCGTGGACAACCCCATCGCCGCGCACCTGGTGATGATTCTGGTTTTCATCGGCGGGCTGAGCACCCTGTCGCAACTCGACAAGGAGGTCTTTCCGCAGCGCAAGCTGAATCAGATCTCGGTCAGCATGGCCTATCCGGGGGCCAATCCGGGCGAGATTGAAACCCAGATCGTGCTGCGCATCGAGGAGGCTCTTGGCGACCTGGATGGGGTCGAGGAAATGCGTTCCAGCGCCAGGGAAGGCGAGGCCCAGGTGATCCTGGACGTGGCCAGCGGCCAGGATGCCTTGCGCATGCTCAGCGAGGTGAAATCGCGGGTCGACGCAATTCGCAGCTTCCCGGCCGAAGCCGAGCGCGCCGTGGTCAGCGAACGCGTCTGGCGCAGCCGCATGATCAGTCTGGTGCTGGCCGGAGAACTGCCGGAAGCCGAGCTGAAGGCCTGGGGCGAACGCATACGAGAGGAGCTTGCCGCGCTGCCCAGCGTGTCCATCGTCGAGCTGCGCACCCCGCGTCGGGATGAAATGGCGGTAGAGGTCGACGAAGCCTCACTGCGGCGTTACGGCCTGAGTTTCGATGAACTGGCGCGCGCGATCCGCGATCAGTCGCTGGACCGCCCCGGCGGCAAGCTCGGCACCTCGGACGGCGATATCCAGATCCAGAGCCGTGGCCAGGCCGAATCCGCGGCGGATTTCGAGGCGCTGGTGATCCGCAGCACGGCGCAGGGCGGCGTGCTGCGACTGGGGGATGTGGCCCGCGTCACCGACGGCTTCGAGGAAGCGCAGATCATCGGCCGTTATGAAGGCCGCCCCTCGTATGCCATCGATGTCTATGTCACGGACAATCCGGATGTGCTGCGCACCAGCGCGGATGTGCGGGCCTACGTGGAGCAGTTGGGCGCCGAGCTGCCCGCCGGGGTGGAGCTGGTGGTCTGGCGGGACATGTCGCAGGCCTTCCGGGACCGCTTTCGGACCCTGACCAGCAACGGCCTGTCTGGTCTGGTGCTGGTCTTTCTGCTGCTGCTGCTGTTTCTGCGTCCGCTGCTGGCGGCCTGGGTCTGCGCCGGCATCGCCGTGGCTTTTCTGGGCGCGATCTGGCTGCTGCCTGCGCTGGGAACCAGCCTGAATCTGGTCTCGCTGTTCGCCTTCATCATGATTCTGGGCATCGTGGTGGACGATGCGATCATCGTCGGTGAATCCATCTACACGCAGCAGAGCGCCGGTCACCTCGGCGCTGACGGCGCGCTGCGTGGGGCGCTGTCGGTGATCAAGCCGGTGTCCTTTGCGGTGATCTCCACCATGCTGTTCTTCGCGCCCTTCTACTTCATGCCGGAGGAGGCGCCGGAGCCGGTCAATCTGGCGGACGTGGTGATGCTGGCCCTGGCCTTCTCGCTGTTCGAGTCGCTGTTCATCCTGCCTTCGCATCTGGCCCGAATGCCGCCCGAACAGCCCGGCCGGATACCGCTGCTCAGTCGCCTGGAAGCCTGGCGCGAGCGTTTCGCCCATGGCATGGCCGGCTTCATCCGGCATCACTACCAGCCGCTGCTGCGGCGTTGCCTGGCCTGGAAGGGCCTGACCTTGTCCGGCTTCCTGGTCGCATTCGCGCTGGTGCTGTCGGTGCTGATCGGCGGCTGGATGAAAGCCAGCTTCTTTCCGCGGGTGCCCGGCAACTACCTCATCGCCGACATCAGCATGCAGGAGGGCACGCCCTTTGCCGAGGTGGAGTCGAGCATGGCGGCCATCGCCCGCGCCGCCGAGCAGTTGCGCGAGGAATTGAACGAAACCGGAGAGTTCGCCGGCGGGATCGAATCGGCCGCCTACCAGAACACCATCCGGGTCACTCTGCAGCTGCTCAATGCGGAGCAGCGCGATGAGACCATCGATGCCATCCGCGACCGCTGGCGCAGCCTGATCGGTCCGCTGAGCAATGCCCGCGAACTGGCTTTCACCTACACCATCGTGCCCCTGGGCAAGGCGATCGAGCTGCGCCTGTCGTCGCGCGATCTGGACGCGCTGCGCGCCGCCTCGGCGGATCTGAGCGGGGAGCTGGCCCGTTTCCCGGGGGTCTTTGATCTGCGCGACAGCCTGGAAAACCCGCTGCCCCAAGTCGAAATCCGTCTGAAGCCGCATGCCGAAAGCCTGGGCATCAGCCTGGCCGATGTGGCCGGTCAGGTCCGTCAGGCCTTTTTCGGTGAGGAACTGCAGCGAATTCCGCGGCTGCGCGAGGATGTGCGGGTGATGCTGCGCTACCCGCCGGAACGCCGGGCTTCACTGCATGACATTCGTGAACTGCGCATCCGGGCGGCCGATGGGCGGGAGATTCCCTTCGAGGCGGTGGCCGACATCGCGCTTGTCGATGGCTATGCGCGGATCGACCGGGTCGACCGCCGCCGGGTCGCCAGCGTCACGGCGGAGGTGCAGGCCGGGCACAGCGCCGGGCAGATTCTCGGCGCCCTGCTGGCACAGGACTGGAGCGGCCGGCACCCGCAGGTGCTGGTGCAGAAGGAAGGCGAGCAGCAGCAGCAGTCGGAATTCCTCGATCGCACCATCCAGCTGATGTTGCTGGCGCTGATCCTGATCTATGGCCTGATGGCGGTGGTGTTCCGTTCTTACTGGCAGCCGGTGCTGATCATGAGCGCCATCCCCTTCGGCTTCATGGGCGGCCTGTTCGGTCACATCGTCATGGGCCAGGAACTGGCCATGTTCTCGAT
Organism: Oceanococcus sp.; assembly: GCA_041632255.1. Taxonomy (GTDB): domain Bacteria; phylum Pseudomonadota; class Gammaproteobacteria; order Nevskiales; family Oceanococcaceae; genus Oceanococcus. Next base: position 6,779 of record JBFKIN010000080.1, read on the forward strand.
GCTGGGCATGGTGGCCTGCGCCGGCGTGGTGGTGAATGACAATCTGGTCCTGGTGGACCGCATCAACCAGTTGCGCGAGGAGGGCCTGGATCTGCTGGAGGCAGTGGTGCAGGGCGGGCAGCAACGCTTCCGCCCGATCATTCTGACTTCGCTGACCACTTTTGTCGGCCTGACCCCGATCATGCTCGAAGGCTCGACCCAGGCCCAGTTTCTCAAGCCCATGGTGGTGGCCCTGGCCTTCGGAGTCGGCCTGGCAACCTTCGTGACCCTGCTGTTCGTGCCCTGCCTGTATTTGCTGGGCGAAGAACTGCGGCAGCGTTGGCACAGCGCACAGGGCGAAGGCGAGGCCGTCGCCGCGGACTGAGCGCAAGCGGGCCGGCCGTGTCGGGCACATCCGGATCGCACCGGGGGGCGTATACCATGGGCATCACGCGATGCCGCGTGTCCCGTCCAACAAGCTTTCCGGAATGAGCCCATGTCCGCGACCAGTCTGAATGCCCCGGCCCAGTCGTCCGCCCTGAGCGGTAGGGAAACCCTGTGCGAAACCATCACGGTCCAGCGCAGCGTCGAGGAGGTTTACGCCTACCTGGTCGATTTTTCGACCATCGAACAGTGGGATCCGGGCGTGCATCGTGCGGTCAAGACCACGCCGGGTGCGCCACGGGCCGGCAGCCGCTTCGAACTGAGCCTGAACCTGCCCGGCGGGCATCAGCCCATGGACTACGAACTGATCGAGCTGGACGCCCCCAGCCGGCTGGTGTTGCGCGGTCGAGGGCCGGGCTTTTCGGTGATCGACACGATCCGGCTGACGGCGCTGGATGGCGCTCGCTGTCAGATCGAATACCGCGCCGAGCTTCGCTTTGAGGGCTGGCGCGCGCTGGTCCGCGCGCCGATGCGTCCGCTGCTGAAGCGGATCGGTCGCCAGGCCGTGTCCGGCCTGGCCCGGGCCCTCAATCCGGAGCCGCCGGTGGCGGAGCGGGTCCGAACCCGACTGAGCGAACGGCTGGTCCTGCCCGCCGCGCTGGACTTCACCCGCCGGGGTTACCTGCGCATGCCGAACAAGGGCCTGAGCCATCGCCTGGAGGGGCGCACCGTGCTGGTCACCGGGCCCAGCACCGGGCTCGGTCTGGCCACGGCCTGCGAATGTGCCCGGCTGGGCGCGCGGGTGCTGCTGGTCGGTCGGGATGAGCTGCGTTTGCAGCGGGCCCGCCAGGCGGTCGCCGATTTCTCAGGCCAGACCCTGGATCAGATGCCGGTCTATGTGGCCGACCTCAGTCTCATGTCCGAGTTGCGGCAGGTGGCGGCGCGGATCCGCAAGGAGGAGCCGGTACTGGATGTGCTGATCAACAATGCCGGTGCCCTGTTTGCCGAGCGGGGCGAAACCGCTGAGGGACACGAACGGGCGCTGGCCATCAACCTGCTTGCGCCCTGGGCGCTGAGCCGGGAGCTGATGCCCCTGCTGGAAGCGCGCGGTGGCCGAATCATCAACGTCGCCAGCGGCGGCCTGTATCTGCAGCCCTTGCGCCTGGACGATATGCAATACCGACGCGGCCGCTACGACGGGGCCAAGGCCTACGCGCGGGCCAAGCGCGGTCTGGTCAGCGTCAGCCAGCGCCTGGCGAAGGCGCACCCGTCGGTCAGCGTTCACGCCATGCATCCCGGCTGGGCGGCCACTCCGGGCGTGGCGAAATCTCTACCCGCCTTCAACCGCGCTCTGGGTGAGCGCCTGCGTGACGCCCGGATGGGAGCGGATACCATCGTCTGGCTGGCCAGCAGTCCGGCGGTGGCGGGCAGCACCGGTCTGTTCTGGTTCGACCGTCAGCCGCGGCCGGTCTCGGTGTTGCCGGGCACCGACGTCAGCGCGCGCCAGTCCGACCGGCTGCTTAAGTGGCTGGAAGAAAACGCGGGCGACTAGAGGTCAGCGCGGGGCTTGCTGCGGGCGGCGAGCAGGATGGCACAACCGGCCAGGAAGGAGCCGATGCGTTCCAGCAGGCTGGGGGCCAGCGCATCGCCCACCAGGGCCTGGGTCAGCTGGCCCGGATTGAAGTGGAACAGCACCGCCAGGCCAAAGCCCACCACGATGGCGGCGAAAGCCCCGCCGGGGCGAAGCGGAACGCCCGCGAGGCGGAAAATGACCAGCGGGCCGAAAGCGGCCCCCAGGGCGCTCCAGGCCAGCAGGGCACGGGAGAAGATGGTCGCCGGCAGGGCGAGAGAGACGATCACCGCCAGCACCACCAGCAGCACCATGGACAGGCGTGAGATCAGCAGGCTGTGGCGCGGGAAGCGCCGGTTCAGACCGAGGTCATGGGCCAGTGCCGAGGCCCCGACCAGCAGCTGACTGTCCGCCGTCGACATGATGGCGGACAGTACCGCCGCGACCAGAATGCCGGCGATGACGGGCGGAAACAGCTGTTCGGTCAGGGCGAAGAAAACGGTTTCCGGATTGGCGAGTTGCGGCACCAGCACATGGCCGACCAGACCGACGAAGCACATGCCGCCAAAGACGACGAGAAACCAGGCGACGGTCAGTAGGCGGGCCTGACGCAGGGCCCGGGCATCGCGGATGGCCATGAAGCGCACGAGCAGATGGGGCTGGCCGAAGGTGCCCAGGGCGATGCCCATGGTGCCGATCACGAAGCCGACTGCGGCCAGGCCGCGGTGGCGCCCGCTCCAGCTCAGCTGCTCCGGCGAACTGACCGCGCGCAGGCCCTGCAGAAAGCCGTCCAGCCCGCCCACCGCCAGATAGGCCATGACCGGAAGCAGGATGGCGGCCAGCGCCATCAGCAGGCCCTGCAGGGTGTCGGTCAGGCTGACCGCCCAGAAACCGCCCAGCAGGGTGTAGATCAGGATGATCACC
>JBFKIN010000081.1:0-9605 GCA_041632255.1 Oceanococcus sp.
CCAACCGCCGCCACACCGATAATGCTCTCTACGCCCAGCTGGTGCAGGGCATGCACATTGGCGCGGTAGTTGATCGCATGCGGCGGCAGCCTGTGCCCTCGCCCATGGCGGGGCAGGAACGCGAGCGACTGATCGCCGAATCGACCCACCTGGACCGGAGCCGCCGCTTCGCCGTAGGGCGTGTCCACCCGGTGTTCGCGAACATCCTCCAGCCCGGCCAGTTGATTGAGGCCGGTTCCGCCAATCAGGCCCAGCATTACTGGCCGCCCGTGCGCAGCGCGGAGATATACGGCAGCTGTCGGTAGTAGTTGCGATAGTCCATCCCACAGCCGATCAGGTAGCGGTCGGGCAGCCGGACCCCGACATAATCCGCGCGCAGCTCCGGATTGCGCCGCTCATGCACCTTCTCCACCAGCACGGCGGTGGCCAGCGATGCCGGTTGTTGCTGAGCCAGGCACTGGCCGATGCTGGCGAGGGTATGGCCCTCGTCGAGAATGTCATCGACCACCAGCACATGTCGGCCCGCGAGGCTGAGGCTGGGGCTGACCTTCCATACGAGATCCGAGCCCGTGGTTTCTCCCCGATAGCGGGTGGCGTGCAGATAATCCAGCTCGAAGGGAAAATCGAGGCGCTGGGTGAGCTCGGAAGTGACATACAGGGCGCCCAGCATCACGCTCATGATGACCGGGTCCTTGTCGCCGAGATCCCGGGTGATGTCGGCGGCCATGGCGTCATAGCAGCGACTCACCTCATCGCGGTCCAGCAGGACATCCGTGTGATCGAGAATCTGCTGGGCAGCGGGAAGGAACTCATTCATGGGCAAGCGCCTCGGGCTGTGGGGGCACCATGTGCAGGGTCCGGGTCGGGAAGGCAATTTCAGCGCCACGGCGGCTGATCATGGCGTGAATGTCCATGAGTATCCGATGCTTGAGATCATGGTAAGCCACCCAGTTGGTGGTACGGGTCAGGCAGTAGATGAAGAAATCCAGCGAACTGGGACCGAAGGCATTGAAATTGACGATGATCGTCTGGTTCTGGTCGATCTCCTCGTGCTGCTTGAGGTAATCGCGCACCTCCTCGACCAGGCCATCCATGACCGCGGCGTCATCGTAGCGGATGCCGATGGTCTCGTAGATGCGACGGTTGGTCATGCGCGAGGGATTCTCCACGACCATGCTGGTAAACAGGGAGTTCGGCACGTAGATCGGCCGCTTGTCGAAGCGACGGATGCGGGTCGTGCGCCAGCCAATCTTCTCCACGGTGCCTTCGATGTCCATGCTGGGCGAGCGCACCCAGTCACCCACGGCGAAGGGCCGGTCCATGTAGATGGTCAGGCCGCCGAATAGGTTGGCCAGCATGTCCTTGGCGGCAAAACCGATCGCGATCCCGCCAATGCCGCCAAAAGCCAGGACTCCGGAAATCGAAAAGCCGAGGGTCTGCAGGATCACCAGAACCCCGGTGATGATCACGCTGAGGCGGAGCAGCTTTGCGATCGCCTCGGTCGTGGTACGGTCCACCGGCTCACCGCGCAACTCGCCCCGGTGCTGAATGGCCTCTTCCACCTTGCCGATGAAGCGGACCAGAAACCAGATCATGACCCCGATCACCGCCACACGGCGCACCGGGTCGACATAACCGAACAGAGTATCCCCTTCCAGCGGCTCGACCATGTCCGCTGCGATTCCCAGACCGATGATCCAGACCAGGGTGCGCAGGGGCGGGTTGAGCGCATCGTAGATCGCATCATCCCAGACCGACTCGCTAGCCTGGATGCGTCCATGCAGACGGTTCAGCAGCAGACGCAGGACGAGATTGACGGTCACGACAACCAGCACCACGGCGAACACGCGCACGATCCAGTGACCTTCCTGATACATGCCAACGAAATCCTGGATCACGACTCAACCCCTATCTCAATAAATGATCGCATGATGTTGAAATTGCGCGCATATTCTGGCGACGCACGCAGTTGCTCCAAGCCTGCACTCTGACCGCGGCCCTGCAGGGTGCGCAGCCGACGACTGCCCGCCTCGTCGGCGCCAACTGCGCCACGATCAAGCAATGCCGCCACATCCCCTGGCTGATTGCAGACCGGAATCATGTCACAACCCGCCCCTCGGGCTGCTTCGAACCTTGCGTGGACGTCACCCAGGCCGGCAAGCCCGCCCATGCTCAGATCATCGCTGAACACGGCGCCGCGGAACCCGAGCTCGTGACGCAGCCGCGCGATCCAGCGAGAACTGACACTGGCCGGGCGCTCATCGACCTCCGGATACAGCACATGTGCCACCATCACCGACTCCAGCCCCCCCGCAATCAGGGTACGGTAAGGTCGCTCGTCCAGCGCCTCGACCTGTTCCAGGCGCCGCCGATCCTCCGGCAGTTCCTGATGCGAATCCGGCGCCACGAAGCCGTGTCCCGGATAGTGCTTGGCAGTGGCCGCCATGCCGGCAGCGCGCAGCCCCTGGGCATGGGCTGCGGCCAGGGCGCTGACGGCTTCCACATCCCGGGCGAAGGCCCGGTCACCGATGACGGCGGACAAGCCGCCATCGATATCCACGACGGGCGCGAAGGCCAGATCGACATCCAGGGCCCGCAATTCGGCAGCCAGGAGCCACCCCCCGGCATAGGCCACCTGCAATGCGGCCGCCGCATCCTTGCCGTACAGCGTGCCGTAGCGGGCAACGGCTGGCAGGCGCAGGAAGCCACGTCGAAAACGCTGGACCCGCCCTCCTTCAGTGTCTGCCGCGATGAGCAATTCCGGTCGCAGCTCGCGGATTGCCCGCACCAGACCCGCCAGCTGGTCGGGACTCTCATAATTGCGCGTGAACAGGATCACACCGCCCACCGCCGGATGGCGCAACTGGTCACGCTCTGCGGCAGACACGCTCGTGCCCGCCAGATCCATCATCAGCGGCCCGATTGTCGCTTCAGTCATGAATGTCCACCGGGCAGCCGGGCTCGATCTGTTCAAACAGCCGGATGACCTCCGCGTTGCTCATTCTCACGCAACCATGGGACACAGGCTGCCCCAGAAGCGCTTCGTCCGGAGTGCCGTGAATGTAGATGTAGCGCGACTGGGTATCCACGGCGCCGTAACGGTTGAGACCGGGCTCAAGCCCCCCCAACCAAAGAATGCGGCTCAGGATCCAGTCGCGGCCCGGGTACGCACGAGCCAGTGCCTGCGTGTAGATCTCCCCGGTGGGCCGACGACCGACGAACACCGAACCGGCCGGCTGGCCTGCGCCAATCAGGGCGCGGATGCGATGGCGACCCCGTGGCGTCTGAAAACTCCCGTGACGCTCACCTGCCCCTTTCTGCGCCGTGGATACCGGACTGTCCAGGAGACAGTGCACCCCGTGCCACAGGCGCAGACGCTGCTCGGTCAGACTGACGTCGATGCGCTGGCTCATGCCGGGCTGAACGCTGCGATGGACTCGACATGACTGGTGTGCGGAAACATGTCCATCACTCCGGCATGGGTGCAGCGGTAACCCGCGGCGACAATAATGCCGGCATCCCGCGCCAGACTGGCCGGGTGACAGGACACGTAGACGATGCGCTGCGGACGACCGGCGAGGATCGCGGGCAGCACCTCCGCGGCACCGGCCCGCGGGGGATCCAGGAGAACCCGTTCATAACGACGCTGTAGCCAGGGCGCTCCCTGTTGATCTGCAAACAGGTCAGCCACGTGATACTGGGCATCCAGACCCTGCCGCCTGGCATTGGCCCTGCCCCTCTCAACCAGTCCGGCATCGCCTTCCACCGCCACGACCGCCGCGCCCTGGCGGGCCAGTGGCAAGGTGAAATTGCCCAGGCCGGCAAACAGCTCCAGCACCGCATCGCCCGGCTCGGGCGCCAGCAGATCGAGCGCATGCCGGACCATTGCACGATTGAGTTCCGCGTTGACCTGGACGAAGTCGATCGGGGTAAATTCCAGGTCCACGTCGTATTCGGGCAGGCTGTAGCGCAGAACCGGCGCATGGTCTTCCAGCGGGGCTACCGAATCGAGGCCCTGCGGCTGCAGGTAGATCCAGAGGCCACTGTCACGTCCGTACGCACGCAGGCGCTCCCGGTCGGAATCGCTCAGGGGCTCAAGGTGGCGAAAGACCAGGCAGACATCCGTGTCGCCCGCAGCCACCTCGATCTGCGGAATACTCTGCCTTGCCTCCATGCCCTCGATCAGGCGCGCCAGCTCCTCCAGTCGGCCCCCGACCCGGGAATCCAGCACCTCACAGCGGCTGATATCGGCCACGTAGGGCTTTCCGCGCTCGCGGAATCCCACCAGGACACGCTCTTTTTTGTGCACCCACTTCACGGCCAGTCGGGCCCGCCGCCGGTAACCCCAGAGCGGACCGCGCAATGGCTTTAACCAGTTGTCCGGGGCCAGCTTGCCCACGCGCAGGAAGGTCTCGGCCAGATGCGCTTGCTTGGCTTCCAGCTGACGCGTCGGCTCGAGGTGTTGCAGGCTGCAGCCACCGCACAGGCCGAAGTGCGCGCAGTGCGGCTCGACCCGGTCCGCACTGGGTTGCCGGACTTCCAGCAACTCGGCCTCATCGTAGCTGCGCCGTCGCTTGCTCAGGCGATAGACAATCTGCTCATCCGGCAGGGCATCCGGCACGAAAACCGTCTTGCCCTCGTGACGACATACGCCGCGGCCATCGTGGCTGAGGTCAAGAACCTGCCCCTCGCGCGGCTCGCGATCCAGTTTGCGTTTTCCCATGTGACCGCCCCGCGTCAGTGCGGGTAGACACCGGTTGAGATGTAGCGATCACCGCGATCACAGACGATGCTCACGATCACCGCATCACGCAGCTCCGCCGCGAGCTGCAGGGCGCAGTGCATAGCGCCGCCCGACGACACGCCGGCAAAAATCCCCTCGACCTGCGCCAGTTGGCGCATGCAGGCCTCGGCATCGGCCTGCGTCACTTCCATGACCCGATCCACACGCTGCGGCTCGAAGATCGTCGGCAGGTACTCCTGGGGCCAGCGGCGAATGCCTGGAATCGACGATTCGCCTTCAGGCTGCACGCCGATGATCTGGATCGACGGATTCATCTCCTTGAGATAGCGCGAACAGCCCATGATCGTGCCGGTCGTGCCCATGGAGGACACGAAATGGGTCACACGACCCTGGGTCTCCTGCCAGATCTCCGGGCCTGTACCCCGGTAATGGGCCGCGGGATTGTCTGCGTTGGCGAACTGGTCGAGCACTTTGCCTTCACCATCGGCCTGCATCTGCAGCGCAAGATCCCGCGCGCCTTCCATGCCCTGCTGCTTGCTGACCAGTATGAGTTCGGCGCCAAAGGCCTTCATGGTGGCTCGCCGCTCGGCCGACAGGTGCTCCGGCATGATCAGCGTCATGCGATAGCCTTTCATGGCGGCGACCATCGCCAGGGCGATGCCGGTATTGCCACTGGTGGCTTCGATCAGGCGATCCCCGGGACGAATCTCTCCGCGCGCCTCCGCGCCCTGGATCATGGACAGGGCGGGCCGGTCCTTGACCGAGCCTGCCGGGTTGTTGCCTTCCAGCTTGGCCAGCAGGGTATTGCCCTGGCCGGCTCCCATGCGTTGCAGCCGCACCAGCGGCGTGTGGCCGACGAAATCTTCAAGGGTTTTCATGCCGGCGATTTTACAGACTCAGGCGCTGCAACTCTCCCATGGCGATGGTCAGACTGGCGAAATCGATGGCCGCCAGGGAGGACAGCTCACTCAGGCGGTGCTGGGCAAACTGCAGTCGCTGCGCATTCGCGCGCGTCCAGGCCTTGACCCGCTCGGCCGGCTCCGCGCCTTCACAATTCAGGGCGCCGGCCACCACCTGACGATGCAGGGCATAGGCTTCTTCGCGCATATTGTTGCGGGCCAGCGCCTGCCAGCGCCCGTCGACCGGGAGGCCATTGATGGCGGACAGCAGCCAGGGCAGTGAAAGCCGTTGCCCCAGTTCGAAATAACTGCGCGCCACCTGGAGTACATCCTGGCCGGTTTCCTCGGCCAGGCTGATGATGTCCAGCGAAGAGCCGATCACGTGATGATTCGCGTGGGCCAGCGCGACTTCCTCGCTGGCTCCCTTGCCGAGCACGGACTGCCGGAAGCCGCTGTGATGCTCGCGATAGGCCTCTGGCAGCAGATCCTCCAGCGCCTCCTCGATGGCGCGCGCCGGTGCGCGAAAGCGTTCCACGAGTTCCGCGAGCGGGCTGTCCAGAACACCGCTGCGCACCAGCCACAGGCCCACGTGCTTGATCAGCCCGGAGACCCGCTCCATCAGCTCGTACTGCAGGCTGCAGGGGACCTGTCCGTCCAGCGACTCGATGGCGCTGTAGCGCGCCTCCGACTCGAAGATACCCCGGGCCGCCAGATACGCCCGGACGGGCGCCGACGGCAACAGTCCCCTGTCCTCGGAGCTGCGAAAGACGTAAGTCACGCCCATCCGGTTGACCACCTCGTTGGTGACCAGTGTGGCGATGATCTCGCGCCGCAGGCGATGCGTTTTGAGAGCCTCGGCCTGAGAGGCCCGCAGCGCGGGCGGAAAGTAGTTCAGCAGGTCCTGCTCCAGGGCGGGCTCGTCGGGCAGATTCGAAGCCAGCACCTCGTCGAACAGGGAGATCTTGCCGTAGGACAGCAACACCGCCATTTCAGGCGCGGTCAGCCCGCGCCGCTCGGTGCGCCGCTCCGCAATACGCTCGTCATCGGGCAGGAACTCGATGGCCCGGTTCAGCAGCCCGTCACGCTCCAGCGCCCGCATGAAATTGGCGTGCTCGTCGATGCGGGCCACGGCCTGATGCTGCATCTGGCCGAGGGCCTGGGTCTGCAGATAGGAATCGCGCAACACGCCACGGGCCACATCCTCGGTCATGGACTCCAGCAGCGCGTTGCGCGCCTCCCTTTCCATGGCCCCGCTGAGCAGCAAGCTGTTCAACGGAATCTTGATGTTCACCTCGCGGTCCGAGGAATTGACGCCGCCGGCATTGTCGTTGAAGTCGGTCAGCACCCGCCCGCCTTGCAGGGCGAACTCCACCCGGCCCAGTTGCGTAAGGCCAAGATTGCCGCCCTCGCCCACGATCTTGCAACGCAGATCGCGACCATCGACGCGAAGGCCGTCATTGGCGCGGTCACCCACATCCAGATGGCTTTCCAGGCGCGATTTCACGTAGGTGCCTATTCCGCCATTCCACAGCAGATCCACCGGCGCCTTGAGAATCTCGTGAATCAGCGCTGTCGGGGTGAGCCGGCTTTTGCTGATGCCCAGCGCCTGCTGGGCTTCCGGCGACAGCTCGATCAGCTTGGCCGAGCGGGGGTAGATGCCGCCACCCTTGGAAATCAATTCGGTCGAATAGTCAGTCCAGCTGGATCGCGGCAGACGGAACAGGCGCTCGCGTTCCGCATAGCTGGTAAGCGGATCAGGATTCGGGTCGATGAAGATATGCAGATGGTTGAAGGCCGCGAGCAGGCGGATGTGGCGGGATAGCAGCATCCCGTTGCCAAAAACGTCGCCGGCCATGTCGCCAATGCCGATGCAGGTGAAATCCTGGGTCTGACAGTCGATACCCAGTTCGCGAAAATGGCGTTTCACCGATTCCCAGGCACCACGGGCGGTAATACCCATCTTCTTGTGGTCGTAGCCGGCCGACCCGCCCGAGGCAAAGGCATCGCCCAGCCAGAAGCCATACTCCGCGGACACGGAATTGGCGATATCGGAAAACGTGGCGGTTCCCTTGTCGGCGGCGACAACCAGATAGGGGTCGTCCTCGTCCAGTCGCACCACATCCGGCGGCGGCCGCAATTCGCCATCGACGTAATTGTCCGTGATGTCCAGCAGGCCGCGGATGAAGGTCTTGTAGCAGGCAATGCCCGCCGCCATGAAGCCGTCGCGGTCCAGCCCTTCCAGTGAACGCTTGACCACGAAGCCGCCCTTGGCTCCGACGGGCACGATGACGGCGTTCTTGACCATCTGCGCCTTGACCAGCCCGAGCACCTCGGTCCGGAAGTCCTGTCGGCGATCGGACCAGCGCAGGCCGCCACGGGCCACCTTGCCACCGCGCAGATGGATGCCTTCCACTTCCGGCGAGTAGACGAAGGCCTCGAACATGGGCCGCGGCAGCGGCAATTCCGGTATGCCCGCCGGATTCAGCTTGATGCTGATGTAGTCCTTGGGCAGGCCGTCCTCACCGCGCTGATAGAAGTTGGTTCGCAAACAGGCGCTCACCACGCTGAGGAATCCGCGCAGAACCCGATCCACGTCCAGGCTGCTGATCGCATCAAGCGCTTCCTGTATCGCTGCGGTCAGGGCCTCCGTCTGGCTCTCCCGTTGAGCGACATCGTGTTGCGGGTCAAAGCTGTATTCGAACAACTCGACCAGCTGACGGGCGATGCTGGCATGACCCGACAGAATCTGCTCGACATAACTCTGGCTGTACGGCCAGCCCGTCTGCAACAGGTAACGACACAGGGTGCGCAGCAGGCAGGCCTGGCGCCAGTCCAGCCCGGCCCGCAGCACCAGACTGTTGACGCCGTCGTCCTCGACCTGCCCCCTGACAACACGCAGGAAGGCATCCTCGAAAAGGGTCCGGGCATGCTCCGGCGCCTGACCGGCAGTGCCTGTCTGTTCCAGGTCGAATTCCTGGATCCACAGCTTGCCCTGGCCGGCCGGCTGCACCGCATACGGGCGCTGGGCGTGGACTCGCAGGCCGAAGTTCTCGAGGGTGGGCAGCACGGCGGAAAGCATGGCCGGCTCGCCACGCACGTAAAGCTTCAGGCGCAGGCCGGCCGCACTCCCGCCACGCTCCTGCAGCCGCACCAGCATGGGCTCCGCATCATCCAGCCGGGACAGATACTGCAGGTCCGTGGCCGCCTCGACCGCCGGGGCCTGCTCGCGATAACTGGCGGCGAAAGCTCCCCTGAACTGCGCCGCCAGCTTGCGCGCCTGCACATCCGGCAGGATCTTCGTGAGAGTGTCGCGCAAGGCGTCATCCCAGGTGCGGGTGGCCTCCTGCAGACGCCGCTCCAGTTCGGCAGCCGTCAGCGGGGATTTGCTGCCGGGCCGGGTGCGAACGATGAACTGGATGCGCGCCAGACCATCACGCTGAATTTCCACCGCATGTTCGATGTCAGTTCCGTCCAGCAACTCCAGCAACTGGCGCGCCATGCGCCCGCGCACTTCGGAGCTGTACTGGTCGCGCTGCAGATAGACCAGACAGGAAAAGAAGCGTCCGTAGCGGTCCCGGCGCAGAAACAGCCTCAGCTGCTGGGTTTCCCGCAGGCTGCGCACGCCGGTCGCCAGATCCAGCAGTTCATGCTCGCTGCTCTGGAACAGTTCATCGATGGGCAAACCGTCCAGAATCTCCTGTAACTGCTTGGCCGCATGCGAACCGCGCCGCAACCGGGAGTGCTCGATAACCCAGGCCATCTTGCGCCGGATCAGCGGAATGCTCCGCGGCAGCGAGTTGTAGACCTCGGTCGAGAACAGTCCGACGAAGCGACTGGTGCCGCGCACCTTGCCTGCCGCATCGAAGCGCTTGACCGAGATCGAGTCCAGATATTCGTCGTGGTGGATGGTTGCCCGCGTATTCGCCTTGGTCACGATGACCGGCCGCCGGGAGCCTGCATAC
>JBFKIN010000082.1:0-9590 GCA_041632255.1 Oceanococcus sp.
AAGGGTCGGAGAGCCTCCTGCAGATGACCCATGCGATCGAGGCCCCAGAACCAGTCGCCGTTGAACTGCCACATGCCGGGCAGATAGTGACCGAGCCGGGCGCGGCGCTGGGCATTGCGCGCCAGAGCCTGCTCAATCTCGGGGCTGGCCGGCGTTTCATGCAGAACCTGGCCGGAAAACAGGCGTGCGGCCAGCTTGTCCTCGGTGTTCAGCCAGGTGCGCAGATCGCTGCCGGCACGCAGCAGGGTGGCGGCGGCCAGTGCCCGGTCTGCAGCGCTGGGCAGCGTCGCGTCTGGCGGAAAGTGAAGGCCGAGCGCCGGCGCCAGGCGGATCGCGTCCTGCAGCGCCATCGCCCTCTGTTTGTCCGCTTCAGGGTAAGCCTCCGGTACGGTCTCGGGCACGACCCGGATGCGCACCCTGACGCGCAGACCTTCCGACTGCTTGCGCAGCCACTGCGCGCAGAGATGGGAGTGCGGATCGCCAGCTTCGTAGTAAAGCTCGAGGGTCGGACGACGGTCGAGGCCGTAGCGGGTGGCCCTGAGGCGGTTGAGTGGCCCGCGGCTGGCGGCGATACGGTCAACGATGGCGGTCTTGATGTGGGCTTTGATGCTCATGCGGTTGCAGGCAGGCGGTTTGACGGGTTGACGGGATAAGATAGTGGCACATGAGGACTCATCGCGTATGACCGTCCCGGCTCAGACTCCTGCCCTGACCAGGCTGGGCTTTCGGACACTGTGGGCCGGCGAGCGGCTGGAGCCCGGGCAGCTTTTCGCGCGTGTCGCGCGCGTCGAGCGGGGACGCGCCTGGCTGTGGTCGGAGCAGGGTGACCTGGAACTGGATCTGGCCCTGTACGAGCAGCCCCACGATGTGGCGGTGGGTGACTGGATGGCGGTGCAGCCGACGCCGGGGCAGGTGTTGCCGGTGCGGCGGCTCGCACGCTTCAGCTGCATTGCGCGCCGCGCCGCCGGTGAACGGGCTGACCGGCAGCTGATCGCCGCCAATGTGGACACCCTGTTTCTGGTCAGTTCCTGCAATCAGGACTTCAGTCCCGAGCGCCTGGAGCGCTATCTTGCCGTCGCCCTGGAGGCCGGGGTCACCCCGGTTATCGTCCTGAGCAAGGCGGATATGACGGATGACCCGGAACGCTACGCCGAACAGGCGCGGGCCCTGGGGCGCGATCTGGAGGTGCTGACGCTGGACGCCCGGGAGTCGGCAGCCGTCGGCCCCTTGAGTCGCTGGTGCGGAACAGGTCAGACCGTGGCCCTGATCGGATCTTCCGGCGTCGGCAAGTCGACGCTGACCAATCTGCTCATCGGCGATGCCGTTCAGCCGACCCAGGACGCCCGTGAGGACGACGCCAAGGGCCGCCACACGACAACCTCGCGATCCATGCATGCGCTGGCGGGCGGCGGCCTGATCATCGACACGCCCGGGATGCGTGAGCTCCAGCTGCCAGCCTGCGAACAGGGGCTGGAGAGTCTTTTCGCCGATGTCCTGCGCCATCTGGGGCGCTGCCGGTTCAATGATTGCCAGCACGCTCAAGAGCCTGGCTGCGCGGTGCGCGAGGCGATCGAGGCGGGGGTGCTCGATGAACGCCGCTGGCGCAGTTATCAGGCCTTACTGGAAGAGCAGTCACGCAATGCCGTGAGCATGGCGCAGCGGGGCGAATCGGCGCGCAAGCTGACCCGCAGCTACAGGCAGTATCAGAAGCACGCACGCGGCAACAAGGGCCGCAAGTCTTGAACGAAGCAGGGGGCGCGCGCCTGCGATTGTTCTTCGCGCTGTGGCCGCCGCCTTCCGTGAGAAATGAACTCGTCCGGATGGGCAAGGCCGGTGGGGTCAGGCGCGGGCGCGCCGTGCCGCCGGACCGCCTGCATCTGACCCTGGTGTTCCTTGGCGAGACGCCGGCGGCGCAACTGGACCGGGTGAAGACGATCGCCCGCCGCCTGACCGCGCCGGGTTTCGAACTGTTCCTCGATCGTGTCGGCGTTTTCGGGCGGGATGCCGGCTGTGGCTGGCTCGGCCCGACGCAGTGTCCTCGTGCCCTCCAGGCCTTGCAGGCCGGCTTGCAGGATGCGTTGTGCGCCGGGGGCTGGTGCCAGGATATGCGGGCCTTCGTGCCGCATGTGACGCTGCGTCGCGGTGGTCCGGTCGCTGAGCCTGGGCGGCCCATTCACTGGCGCGTGGACGATTTTGTGCTGGCGGAAAGTCGCCGTCAGGGTGGCCGCCTGCGTTATCACCTGCTGGAGCGCTACCCGCTGGACCGCTAGCCCGCTAGGGCGGGCTCAGCGCCGCCGTGTTTGCGGAGTCTGCGCCGGGTCGGCGACCCGCGGCGTCGTGCCGCGGCCGGTCAGGTTGCAGGAGGGCGCTGATCCGGACGATCCGCTGGTCCGGCGCGGCATGCCGCAGGCCCTGTCGGGGGCGACGCTGCCTGCCCGGCGGGGCTCATCGACCGCCGGTGAGCGCTTCGCTTCGCTGCTTCAGGGCGGCGGCGTGGCGCTCGAAACCATCCTGCACCAGCTTGATGGGAGCCGCCCAGGAGAGCCAGCCGGTCAGATCCTCATGGCTGACATAGCGAACCTGGCCTGGAGCCAGTTCTTCCAGGGTCTGATGCCGGCTGCCCCGGACCATGTTGAGGGCATGCAGCAGGCCGAGGAAACGGTATTCCAGGCGGGCCCGGCGCGTGCCTTGCGGATCGGTCATCGGTGAATCCAGACAGGTGATGCGCTCGATGGTGCGGACCTGCTTGCCGTTGCCGAAGCGGACGTGCAGGGTCAGGTCGGTGCCGACCCGGGGCTCGGGATCGGGGCAGTCGATGGCGACGACGAAGGGATTCCACTGCGCATAGGCGCGGACGTCGGTCATGACCTGCCAGATGGTCTCGATGGGGGCGTCGATCAGGATTTCGGTATGGGCTGTGGGCATGGGGTGTCTCAGCGGGGGGCGAATTCGGCCAGCCAGTCCTCGCCGCGCTGCCAGATGCGGCGGCCGATGTCCGGGTCCAGGGCCTGGGCGGCCGGGTCCTTTTTCACCATCAGGTGAAGGTACAGGCCGGTATCCGGCTCGGTGTGGCGGGCGCAGGCCAGATAGAGCACGGGCGTCGCGGCCTTTTCCGGGCTGGCGAACAGCACACCCATGACCATGCCCAGCAGGGGCTTGAACAGGGCCGGGGCCTCGCGCGCGATGTTGGAATTGATCGGGCCCGGACACAGGGCATGGACCGCGACATCCACGCCATCCTCGTCCTGCAGCCGACGGGCCAGTTCCCGGGCAAAGCTGGTCATGACCAGCTTGCTGTGGCCGTACTGGGCGATGCTGCCCATGGGGCTGTAGTCCACGAACTCGCCGAAGCGATCCAGGTCGATGGGCGTGCCTGATCGGTGTGATTCCGAAGAGACAAAGATGATGCGCGGCGGCGCATCCCCGTTGTCGGTCGGCGTGCTCGCGAACCGGCGGTTGGGGATGGTGCCGTCGGCGAGCAGGCGCAGGACGAACTGCATGTTGCCCAGAAAGTGGACGCCGAACATCATTTCGAAGCCCTGACGTGTCCGGCTGGCGCGCTGCGGAACGAGGCCGGCATTGAGGATCACGCGGTCCAGGTACAGTCCGCGTTCCCTCAGTTCATCGCAGCAGGCGTGGATGGCCGGGATATCAGCCAGATCCAGGCGCACCGTGCTGACCTGATTGCTGCCACTGGCCGCGCGGACCGCGTCGGCCGCCTCGGGAATGCCGCTGCGGCAGGCCATGACCACGTGGGCGCCGCGACGGGCCAGCAGAATGCTGGTCGCCAGACCCAGGCCTGAGTTGGCGCCGGTGACCAGACAGGTCTTGCCGTCCAGGCGCTCATCGTCACCAAGCTGGCCGACCGGCTCCTTGTGCCGGAACAGATCCACAATGCCATTGAAGGTGGCCAGGACGGGGTTGCTGTAACTGCCGGTTTCGGGCGTGCTCATGCTGGGTTCTCGTAGGGGATGGCGAACGCCTCGCGGTAGCGGGCGTAGCGGGCGTCAACCAGCTGCGGGCTGAGGCCGAACTGCTCCAGGCTGTAATGGTGCCGGCCGTGGCGGTTCTGGCGATTGTGCTCGCGCGACTCTTCCATGGCCTGCCGGGCGACCGGACTCAGGACGAGGCCGGCGGCTTCATAGATGCGTTCCACCTCGGCGATGGGATCACGCATCAGCGCGTAGTAGGACACGTCGACAAAGGCCTCCGGGTGGTCCCGGCGCACCGACAGGGCGCGCTCGACCATCGCGACATTGATGTCGAGCCAGCGGCGGGCCACGCCTGCGGCATCCACCGTGTCCGAGAACACCCCGTAACCATGCGCCAGCATGCTGGAAAAGGACGCGGTGGTCCGCAGCGGGTCGCGGTGGGTCTGGATGATCTTCGCCGAGGGGAACACGGCGAGCAGGACATCGAGATGTTCCAGATGGGCCGGGGTCTTCAGCACCCAGCGGCGCGCGCCCTGCTGCCAGTGCAGGACCTGAAGCAGGGTTTTGAGGTAATGGTAGGCCAGCGTCATGTCCTGCCGGGCCAGCCATTCGTTGTAGGAAGGCACATTCAGGGTGGCCGGGGGCACCTGGCTCATCAGGCTGTATTCCAGCAACAGGACGTCTTCTTCGGGTGCTTCGGCCTCGACGGGATGGATGCTGAAGAACTCCGGGGCCAGATAGGCGAGGCCCTTTTCGGCTGTGCGCGCCTGGTCGATCCGGCGGTCCGGCTGCTCCGGGCGCTGCTCCGGATGGGGCAGGGGGCTGATGGCTTCCCAGCTGCGCAGGGCGCGTGTGTCAGGATCGGCTGCAAGCAGGCGGTGCAGCATGGTGGTGCCGGTGCGCTGCAGCCCGGCGATCACCAGCGGGGGGCTGATGTCGATGTCCTGAATCTCCGGGTGGTCTGCCAGCAGCGCTTCCACCCGCAGCCGGGTCACCAGTATGTCGAGCAGTCGCCGGCGCATGATCCAGCGGCCAAAGGGGTGAAGATTGGCCTCCTGATCAATCGACTGGCAGAGAGTCTTCAGGGCTGGCTCGAAGTTCTTGTCGGTGAAATCCGCCGCTCCGGCGCGTTGACAGGCGCGTCGCATCAGCGCCTCGGGCTCCAGACTCACCTTCAGGCCGAATCCGGCCAGCACGCGCCCAATCCCGTTCAGCAGACGGATCGCAAGAGGGCGGTAGGGCCGAAACCGTGTCGCGCTCATGCCATGCGCTCCTGCTGCAGTTCGGCCAGCTTGACCACCCGGGTGCGCGGTTGTGGGTGCGCGGTGGCCCGGATCCAGCGAAAGCTCATGGCCCCGCAGCCGTGCCCGACAGTGTTGATCCAGTTGGGCAATCCGGGGTCTTCATGGGCGACGACGATGCGCACGGAACCGTCGTTTTCGTACTGCGCGGTGTGCTTGTTCACATGGATGCGGAAGTAACGGTAGTCCAGCGATTCCAGCCAGTGGTTGTCGAGCTGGAAGTTCCAGCTGTCGCATTCCGGCGGATCGGCCTCGATCAGCAGCGCCTCGTCTGGTCCGAGCCGCCAGTAACTGTGGTAGTAGATGATGTTCGGGTCACCGCCGGCGGCGGTGGAGACCGCCGGGTCGAATTGCGGCAGTTCGTTGACGTGACGCTGGAAGTCGCGTGCCCATTTGGCGAACAGCATCGAAGCGCCGGCCACCAGCGTGCTGGCCATATTGAGCGCATGGTCGACGGACTCGGCGGTCACCGGGCTGGGAATCCCGTCGCCGCCAATGCGTTCGATGGTCAGTTCGGCCGGTACCTCGCTGCTTCGGTCCTGAAAGGTCTGCCGCACGATCACCATGGTGGATTCGCGCTCCATCGGCAGCCAGTTGCCGGGCTTGGGGCTGGCGCTGACGATCAGCTCGAAGCGGCCGTCCTTGCCGATCTCCAGGTCCTTGCCCTCGACGTAGCCGGTGGTCGGCATCTGGCCGCCCTGGCCGTAGTGGCCTTTCTGGCTGCCGAAGCCCAGGTAATGAACGCTGCCGCGGGTGCCGCTGATACGGTAGTCGTACTCGCCGCTGATCACGGCGTTCTGATAATGGTTGTCCGGGTTGTCCGAGCCGAGCTTGATGGTTTCATGCGCGACCCGGCGCAACACGGGCGCCTTGGGGTCCGCATACTCCATGAAGCTCTCCAGCCCGGCCCGGACCAGCCGGCTGAGATAACGGTAGCCCTCGGCCTGGTTGAAGCTGTCCATGGGGGCGCCCGGAAAGCTGATCGCCGCGCCGGCAGCCTTGAGTGTGTCGCAGAACTCCTCCCAGGACTGGCCGCTCACAATTCGCCGGTCCGCGACGTCGGTCGGGGTCAGGCCGCGCAGGCGCAGCCAGAACAGGCGTGCCCGCTTGAAACCCTGCAGGCATCTGACAAGAAAGGCTTTGATGATGATCACCCGGCTGCTAGACTGCGAGGCAAATAACGTAAGGCATACGGAAATAATGTCAAGCCCCGGACAGCGCAGGCGCGGCCGGCCGCCCCAGCTCTCGCGCGAGCAGATCGTGGAGGCGGCCCTGGCGCTGCTGCGCCGGGAGCCGAACCGTCCCCTGACCATGCAGCGCCTGGCCGCGGCGCTGAATGCGGCGCCGATGTCGCTCTACACCCATATCCGCAACCGGGATGACCTGCTGCAGGCCATTGCTCGCGAGGTTCTGGGCGGGGTCGATCTCCCTCCTCAGGATGGTCCCTGGCAGGACACGGTGCGGCGATGGGCCTGCGCCCTGCGTCAGCGCTTCCTGGCTTATCCCTTTGTGGGCAGCCTGTTGCAGGAGGGCATCGCCACCCCGGCGGCCTGGCTGGAGCTGTCCAATCCGCTGCTCCAGGCCCTGCAGCAGGCCGGTTTGCAGGGCGAAGCATTGGCCGACGCGCAACGCTGGGTCAGCCGGGTGGTGATCGGCAGCGTCTTGATGGAACTGGCCCTGCCCGCGGCGGTGCCTGCGGAGTTTGATGAAGTCGCCCGTGCGCTGGGAGAACTGCCCGAATCGAGTCAGGGTGTCTGGCGCCAGGTCTTGCCCCAGCTCGGCCGACACGATGATGACGCGGTATTCGCCTATACCCTGGATCGCACGCTGGACGCATTGCAGGCGCTCGTGCAGGCCTCGGGCTCGCCACCGCGCCATCAATGAATCGCCGCCGCACCCTTTCGCGAGTTAATCTGCTGTGGTCAGTTCATCGGGGGAGGGCATGAGGCATGAGTGAGAATCTTGAGATGCGCACGATGGTGGCCGGCCAGGGCTGGGACTGGATCCGCCGGGGTTTTGCCCTGTTCCGCCTCGCGCCCGGCATCTGGGTCGGGATCGTGGTCATTTATGCGCTGATCCAGATGCTGGCCAATATCGTCCCGCTGGGCGGTCTGGTGATGCAGCTGATTGGACCGGTCTTCGTGGCGGGCATTCTTTACGGTTGCCGCGACCTCGAGGGCGGCAAGGAACTGGAGCTGGGGCACCTGTTTGCCGGATTTCGCGGCCCGCGGGTCGGACCGCTGATCCTGCTGGGCCTGTTCATGCTGTTGCTGATCGTGGCCATGGCCGCGGTGATGGGCGGCTTCGCCGCACTGGCCCTGGGCGGGGTGGACATGCAATCCGGAGACATCGGCCTGAACGGACTGTTCAGCCTGCTGCTCATCGGTCTGGTGCTGATCGTTCCGGTGCTCATGGCGGTCTGGTTTGCGCCGCAGCTGGTGGCCTTGCGCGGGCTGGACCCGCTGCCCGCGATCAAGGCCAGCTTTGCCGGCTGCGCCCGGAATCTCGGTCCGCTGACCGTCTATGGCCTGCTGCTGATTCCGCTCAGCCTGCTTGCCATGATTCCCCTGGGACTGGGTTTACTGGTCCTGGTGCCGACGGTCATGGCGGCCAATTACTGCAGCTATGTGGACATCTACGCCCCCGAAGCGGCGGATGGACGCCCGTCCTCGTCTCCCTCTGATCTGATCCAGTGACGTCATGCTCAGCCTGCTGCTCATTTTCTTTCTTGTTGCGATCGTGTTTTCTTTCCTGTGCTCCACCTGGGAAGCCGTGCTGCTCTCGGTCACGCCGGCCTATACCCAGCGCCTGATCGAGGACGGCAAACCCCTGGGTCGAAAGCTGCGCGTCATGAAGCGCGACATCGATCGCCCGCTCGCCGCCATACTCACGCTCAACACCATCGCCCATACAGTCGGGGCCATTGGTGTCGGCAGTCAGGCGGCTCTGATGTTCGCGGATTCCAATCCGCTGATCACCAATCTGCTCATTCCGGCGCTGATGACGCTCGGCATCCTGATCCTGTCCGAGATCATTCCCAAAACGCTGGGTGCGGTGTACTGGCGCGAGCTGGCGCCGTTCACGGTGCGCTGTCTGGCCTGGGTGATCCGCCTGCTGGCGCCGCTGGTCTGGCTGAGCGAGGGCATCACCCGCCTCATCAAGCGGGGAAACCGACACAGTCTTCTGTCCCGGCGTGACTTCCTGGCGCTGACGCAGCTTGGTGTGGAGCAGGGAACGCTGGCGCGCGAAGAGTCACGTCTGATCCGCAACATGCTGGCATTTGGCAGCTTGCGCGCCTGCGACGCGATGACCCCGCGCACGGTCATGGTCTCCGCCGATGCCCACGGCAGCATCGCCGATTATTACGCATCGGAATCAGCCCCTCGCTTCTCCCGGATCCCGGTCCATCAGGGCGATCCGGAGCACATCGACGGTTATGTTCTCAGGAGCGAAATTCAGGCGGCTCTGCTGGAGGGGCGGGGCGATCAGCCCCTGTCCAGCCTGCGGCGAGGCATGCTCACCTTCCTGGACAAGACTTCCCTGGAAACGGTTTTCGAAAAGCTGCAGGGCGCAGGCGAGCACATGGCCCTGGTCGTCGACGAATATGGCGGCGTTGACGGCATCATCACCATGGAGGATCTGATCGAAACCCTGCTGGGTCTTGAGATCACGGATGAAACCGACGAGATCACCAACATGCGGGCACTGGCCCGGCAACTGTGGGAGAAGCGCTCCCGTCGGCTTTCCGCCTAGTCCTCTCTAGCGCGTCAGCTGGCGTCCGAACTCCATCTTGGCGATGGAATTGCGGTGCACTTCATCGGGGCCGTCGGCCAGACGCAGCACCCGGGCCCAGGCATAGGCCTGGGCGAGGCCGAAGTCGGTGGTGACGCCGCCGCCGCCGTGGGCCTGGATGGCCCAGTCCAGCACCTGGCAGGCCATGTTCGGCGCCATCACCTTGATCATCGCGATCTCCTGGGCGGCGGCCTTGTTGCCGACCTTGTCCATCATGTCGGCGGCCTTGAGTGTCAGCAGGCGGGCCTGGTCGATCATGATGCGGGACTCCGCGACCCGTTCGGCCCAGACCCCCTGGCGCGCCACCGGCTTGCCGAAGGCGGTGCGGCTGGCCAGGCGCTGGCACATCTTTTCCAGGCCCCGCTCGGCGAGGCCAATCAGGCGCATGCAGTGGTGGATGCGGCCCGGGCCCAGGCGGCCCTGGGCGATCTCGAAGCCGCGACCTTCGCCCAGCAGCATGTTGGAGGCCGGTACACGGACGTTCTTGAAGTCCACCTCGGCGTGGCCGTGCGGCGCATCGTCGAAGCCGAACACCGGCAGGTGGCGCAGGATGGTGACGCCCTCG
>JBFKIN010000083.1:0-9572 GCA_041632255.1 Oceanococcus sp.
GACGCGCTCAGCGGCAGCCTGAGCTGGAAGCGCGGCGTGGACGGCTGGCAGATCTCGGCCCCGGTGCTCCACTACGCCGCCATGAACCTGGACGGCGTGGGGCGCCTGAACCTCAATCTGGGCGAGAGCGACGCGATCGATCTGGAGCTGAATTTCTTCTGCACCGACCCGGGGCCCTGGCTGGAATACCAGCCACGTTTCTGGCACGAGAACCTGCGAGGATGGCTGAGTCGGGCGATCGGTAACGCCAATGTCAGCAACGGACAGGTCGTGATCCGCGGCGCGCTGAGCGACTTCCCGTTTGACGAGGGGCGCGAAGGAGAATTCCGTGTGGCGCTGGAGTTGCAGCAGACGGCGCTGAAGTTCGCGCCGGACTGGCCGCGGCTGGACATCGGCATCGCCCAGCTGGAGATCGACGGGAACGCCCTGACCGTGCAGGCCAGCGACAGCCGCATCGGTCGTCTCGAAGCCGGTCGGGCGCAGGCGCGCATCGAGGATTTGCGTGAGGCGGTGCTGACCGTGGATGCCGATATCAGCGGCAACGCCGCCGATGCCTGGAAGATGCTGGGTGAGTCGAAATTGCGCCGGCGCATCGGACCGGTGCTGGACAGCCTGGCGCTGTCGGGTAAGACCCAGGCCCGGCTGAAACTGAGCCTGCCCTTGAAGGCGCTGGACGAGACCGACTACCACATCAAGGCGCGCTTCGACCGGGCTGCGCTGTGGACGCGGCACTGGCCTGACCCGATTCAGAAGATCAGCGGTGAAGTGGATATCGGGCCTGCCGGCCTGCGCAGTCACGACCTGACCGCGGCCATTGCGGGTATCCCCCTGCGCGCGCGGATGACGCCGCAGGATGGATTGACCCGGATCGAGGCCGAGATGGACCTGTCTCCGGCCGAGCTGCCGCCCTCGGTGCCAGTGGGGGACTGGCTGCGCAAGCGGACCGAAGGCCGGAGCCGCTGGCGCTTCTCGATGGAAGTGGGCGGCAAGGCCGACCCCAGATTGCGTTTCGAATCCAACCTGCTGGGTACGGCGCTGGATCTGCCTGCCCCGCTGGGCAAGCCGGCCGACCAGCTGCGCCGCCTGAGCCTGAACCTGCATCCGGGGGATGAAACACGCCTGCATCTCGCCTACGCCCAGCTCCTCAGCCTGGACGCCCTGATCGAGGCGGGTCACGGACTGCGCGCGGCGCGGGTGCATTTCGGGCCGGATGCGCTGCCGGCCGGTGCCCCTGGCTGGTGGGTGGAGGGCCAGCTGGGGCAGGCCGCGCTGGACGAGTGGCTGCCGCTGATCCGCGACCTCACCGCCGAGGCGGGGCCGTCATCGGGGATGCCATTCGGCGGCATGGTGTTACGGGTCGGGGAAATCCAAGCGCTGGGTCAGCGCCTGAATCAGGCGCGGCTGCAGCTGTCCCGCGATGAACAGACCTGGGTGCTGGGGCTGAGTTCATCCCAGGCCGAGGGCAATCTTCGGATTCCGCCCGTGGCTGAAGGCGCCAGGATGCGCCTGGACGGTAAATTTTCCAGGCTCAACTGGGCGCTGGAGCAGGAGGATGGCGGAGAGCTGCCGGATCCACGCGAGCTGCCCGAACTGCATCTGACCGCGGATCGCTTTCTGCTCAACGATGTGGCGCTGGGCCGCCTGAATCTGGACCTGACCCCGGTGTCCCGCGGCATCCGGATCGAGAGGCTCACGGTGTATGACAAGGAGCGCAAGGAGGCCGACCTCACCGGACTGTGGCTGCACGGCCAGGACGGCGAGTCCGCCGCGCTGGAGTTCCTGGTCGATACCCGCGCCTTTCCGGCCTGGCTCAAGGCGCTGAATTACCAGGACAATATTGACGCCCGCCGGGGGCGGGTAAACGGCAGCCTGAACTGGGAGGCTGATCCTGAAGGGCTGCGCGCCGCCAGGCTCAATGGAGAACTGGAGTTCGAATTCTCCGACGGCCAGTTGCTCAATGTGGAGCCTGGCGCCGGCCGGGTTCTGGGCCTGTTCAGCATCAACGCCCTGCCGCGGCGCTTCTTCCTGGATTTCCGTGATGTGGTCAACAGCGGCCTGGGCTTTGACAGCTTGCGGGGCAGCTTCAGCATCGAAAATGGCGCTGCCAGCACCCGCGACTTCGAGCTCAAGGGCACGTCCTTGCGCATCGCGGCGCGGGGTGAGGTCGATCTGGCTCAGCGCAGCTACGACCAGACCATCACGATCTATCCCGGACTGTCGTCGGGCGTGTCGCTGGCCGCGACCTTGCTGGGCGGGCCGGTGCTCGGGATCTTCACCATGCTGGCCCAGGAACTGCTGGACAAGCCGCTGGATCAGGTGACCCAGATCAGCTACCACCTGGGCGGCAGCTGGGACAGCCCGGAAGTGAGTCGCACCCAATGACGGGCCCGACACTGAGCATCGCGGCCCTGCAGCTGAACAGCGGAGCCGATGTGCAGGCCAACCTCGCCTGCATCCGGCGTCTGCTGCCTCAGACCGCAGGCGCCCGTCTGGTGCTGCTGCCCGAGAACGCCCTGTTTCTCGGAGCGCGGGAACGCGACAAACTGGCGGTCGCCGAGGCGCCCGGCGAAGGGCCGCTGCAACAGGCGCTGTCCGCCATGGCGCGGGACCATGACACGACCCTGGTCTGTGGCTCCTTTCCGCTGCGCCTGCCTGATCTGGCCGACAAGGTGTCGGCCAGCGCCCTGGTCTATGGCCCGGACGGTCGCCAGCTGGCCCGCTACGACAAGCGGCACCTGTTCGATGTCGCTCTGGAGGACGGCAAGACTTTTCTGGAGTCGAAACACTTCCAGGCCGGCGACAATCCGCCGCAGTGTTTCGATTGTGATGGCGTGACGGTGGGCCTGTCGATCTGCTACGACCTGCGCTTCCCCGAGCTGTACCGCGATCTGTCCGCCGCCGGCGCCCAAGTGCTGCTGGTGCCCGCAGCCTTTACCTGGCCCACCGGCCAGGCCCACTGGGAGGTGCTGCTGCGAGCCCGGGCGGTGGAGAATCTGGCTGCGGTCGTTGGCGCCAACCAGTGCGGTGAGCACCCCAACGGCCAGCGCAGCTGGGGCCATAGTATGATCATCGATTGCTGGGGCCGGATTCAGGCACAGGCTGGCGAAAAGCCCGGTGTCATACGGGCGGAGATCGATCTGGATTCCCAGGCGCGGCGCCGCCGCGAGTTTCCGGTGCTCCGGCACCGCCGCGACGGCGTTTCGCCGGACCAGACCGGCTAGACAACCGTGGCTCGGACTTCCGCGCCCGTTCCCGCGGCGCAGAGCCGGCCGCAGCAGCCACCTCGGGCTGCGACACAGTGAGACAGACATGAACACGAACAACTGGGATCTGGCGCAGCATCGTCTGCTGCAGCCCGCCAGCCTCGAAATTGACGACCTGCAGCAAGTCCTTCACGGCCTGATGCGGCCGGGTGTGGATGCCGCCGATCTGTATTTTCAGGCGCGTCGCAGCGAGAGCTGGGTGCTGGAGGAAGGCATCGTCAAGAGCGGCGGCTATGGCATCGAGCAGGGCGTCGGTGTGCGAGCCATCAGCGGCGAAGCCACCGGTTTCGCCTATACCGACGAATTGCAGCGGCCGGCGCTCGAGCAGGCCTGCCAGGCCGCCGGGGCCATTTCCCAGGCCGGTGGGTCGGCGCAGCCGGCGCGCTGGCAGCGTCCGGCGCCGGACGCCCTCTACCTGCCGGAGGACCCGATACTCAGCCTGGATGCGGACGCCAAGCTCGATCTGCTGCGCCGCGCCGATGCCGCGGCCCGCGCGGCCGACCCGGCAGTCAGCCAGGTCATGGCCAGCCTGGCCGCCAGTTACGAGCATGTGCTGATTGCCGCCTCCGATGGCACGCTGGCCGCCGATGTGCGCCCCCTGGTCCGCCTGCAGGTGCAGGTGATCGTCGAACGCGGTGGCAAGCGGGAGTCTGCCAGCAGCGGTGGCGGTGGGCGCTATGATCTGCTGGCGCTGCGCGAAGCCCTGTCGCCGGAGGATCTGGCGCGCGAGGCCGTGCGCCTGGCCCTGCTGCGCCTGGACGCGGATCCGGCGCCGGCCGGGACCATGCCCGTGGTTCTGGGCAGTGGCTGGCCGGGGGTGCTGCTGCACGAAGCGGTCGGGCACGGCCTGGAGGGCGACTTCAACCGCAAGGGCAGTTCGGTCTATTCGGGCCGGATCGGCGAGAAGGTGGCTTCGGAACTGTGCACCATCGTCGACGATGGCAGTCTGGCGCGGCGGCGCGGGTCTCTGAACATTGACGACGAGGGTGTGCCGAGCCAGTGCAATGTGCTGATCGAGAACGGCATCCTCAAGGGTTACCTGCAGGACAAGCTGAACGCCCGGCTGATGGGTGTGGCGCCGACCGGCAACGGTCGCCGCGAATCCTTCGCCCACCTGCCGATGCCGCGCATGACCAATACCTTCATGCAGCCCGGCCAGGACGAGCCGGAAGACATCATTCGCAGCGTCAAGCGCGGGCTCTACGCCAAGAACTTCGAAGGCGGGCAGGTTGATATCACCTCCGGCAATTTCGTGTTCAGCACCTCGGAGGCCTATCTCATCGAGGATGGCAGGCTGACCCGGCCGGTGAAGGGTGCGACCCTGATCGGCAACGGACCCCAGGCGATGGGCAAGGTCAGCATGGTCGGGCACGATCTGGAACTGGATCAGGGCATCGGTATCTGCGGCAAGGATGGGCAGAGCGTGCCGGTTGGGGTGGGCCAGCCCACCTTGAAGATTGACGAACTCACCGTCGGCGGCACCCAGGCCTGAGCCTGGCATGAAGCACAGGCGAGGTGGCGCCCGGCCAGGTCAGTTGCGCATCATTGGCGGGCGGTGGCGCGGTCGCAAGCTGCCGGTGCCGGCACTGCCCGGCCTGCGGCCCACGCCGGATCGGGTGCGCGAAACCCTGTTCAACTGGCTGGCACCGGATATCGAGGGTCTGGCCTGTCTCGACCTGTACGCCGGCTCGGGAGCCCTGGGCTTCGAGGCCCTGTCCCGCGGCGCGGGCAGCGCCCTGATGCTGGACAGCGACGGGCGGGCGGTGGCGAGCCTGCGTGACAGTGCGGCGCTGCTCGGCGCGGGCGCGCAGGTGCGCCAGGCTGATGCGCTGGCCTGGCTGGGCGGGTTGCCGTCGCAGCGCTTCGATCTGGTGTTCGTCGATCCGCCTTTTGCCGCCGACCTGTGGGACCGGACCCTGGCGCTGCTGCCTCCCTGGCTGGGCCCGGGGCACCGGGTTTATGTCGAGGCGCCGCGCGACTGGCCCGGGCCGGCGGACCCGGGCTGGCACAGCCTCAAGGAAAAGACGGCGGCGGATGTGGTCTTCCGGCTGCTGCACTATAGTGGCGGCCTCAGTGCACCGCCCACCGGACCTGACGCCGAAGGGAGAACAATGTGAAAGCTGCCTATACGGGGACATTCGACCCGATCACCCTCGGGCATACCGACATGATCACGCGGGCCAGCGCCCTGTTCGACGAGTTGCTCGTCGCGATCGCCGTGAGTTCGGCCAAGAATCCCCTGTTTTCGCTGGACGAGCGGGTCGAACTGGCGCGCCAGTCGCTGGCCGGCCTGCCCAATGTGACGGTCTGCGGATTCAGCGGGCTGGTCATCGATTTCGCCCGCAACAATGGGGTTCAGGTACTGGTTCGCGGCGTGCGAAACAACACCGATTTCGATTACGAGTCGCAGATGGCCCGGATGGTCCGTCACCTGGCGCCTGAGATTGACACCGTGATCCTGCCGCCGACCGCCAAGTACGCGCATATCTCGTCCACCCTGGTGCGGGAGATTGCGCAGCTCGACGGGCCGCTGACAGACCTGGTGCCGCCGGTGGTTGAGGAAGCGGCCCGCGCGAAGCGGGGGGGCAAATAGTGCGTGCGGCCCTGCTGGCGGTCCTGCTGGGCCTGTTGCCGGCGCTGGCGCTGGCCCAGGCGCCCGGGCGCTACGCCATCGCCACGGCACATCCGCTGGCCACGGCGGCCGGAGAGGAGACGCTCAGGACCGGCGGCAATGCCTTCGATGCCGCGGTGGCTGTGACCGCCGCCCTGGCCGTGGTCGAGCCGGCCGGCTCGGGGCTCGGTGGCGGCGGCTTTTATCTGCTGCATCTGGCCGACAGCGGGCGAAAGGTTTTCGTCGACGCCCGCGAGGTCGCCCCGCTGGCCGCGACGGCGGACATGTACCTGGACGCGACGGGCCAGGTGAATCAGCAGCAGCTCGCGGCCGGCCCCCTGGCGGCGGGCATTCCGGGAATCCCGGCGGCACTTGACCACCTCAGCCGTGAATACGGTCGGATCAAGCTGGAGCTGTCGCTCGCGCCCGCCCTGCGCCATGCGCGGGAGGGCATCGCCGTGGACCACAAGCTGGCCGCCCACATCCAGCGCCGGGCCGGCGACCTGAAGCGCTTCCCCGCCAGCGCCGCGCTGTTCCTGCCGCAGGGCATGCCGCTGGCGGCGGGCCAGACGCTGCGCCAGCCGGAGCTGGCGGCCACCCTGGAACGCATGCAGTTGTTCGGTGCCGCCGGCTTCTATCAGGGCCGGGTGGCGGATGAACTGGTTGCCGCAGTGCAGGCCGGCGGTGGCATCTGGACCCTGAAGGACCTGGCCAGCTACCGGGTCAAGGAAAGGGCTCCGGTGATCCTCGACTACCGTGGCTGGCAGCTGGTCACCGCGCCGCCACCGTCCTCCGGCGGACTGGTGCTGGGGCTGATGACCAATATCCTGTCCGGGTTTACGGCACCCCAGAGCGAGCTCAATGCGCTGCACCTGCGCATCGAGGCCATGCGCCGGGCCTACTTTGACCGCGCCCGCTTCATGGGCGACACCGACTTTGTCGAGGTGCCGAGCCGGGCGCTGCTGAGCGCTGGCTACGCGGAGGCCTGGCGCAAGACCATCGACCAGGACAAGGCCAGCCGCAGCGCCGATTTCAGCATGCCGCATCAGGAAGGCCAGGGCCGGAACACCACCCATTTCTCCATCATCGACGCCCAGGGCAACCGGGTGGCCGCCACCTTGTCGATCAACTACATGCTGGGCTCGGCCTTTGTGGCCGCCGGCACTGGCGTTCTGCTGAACAACGAGATGGACGATTTCGTGGCCAAGCCGGGCGAGCCCAACGCCTACGGTCTGGTGGGCGGTCAGGCGAATGCGATCGAGCCCGGCAAGCGCATGCTGTCGTCGATGAGCCCGACCTTCCTGGAGGGCGCGGACCGCATCGCCGTGCTGGGGACCCCCGGCGGCAGCCGCATCATCACCATGGTGTTTCACGCCATCGAGGCGGTCATGGCGGGCGAGGATGCCAAGGCCGTCGTATCGCGGCCACGCTATCACCACCAGTATCTGCCGGATGTGGTCCAGTTCGAGCCCGAGGCCCTGAGTCCCTATATCCAGCGTCAGCTGAGCCAGCGTGGCCACGTGCTGCAGGAGCTGGGTTACCGCTATGGCAACATGCAGGCCATCATCTGGGATCTGAAGCAGAACCGGCTGGATGCGGCCTCCGATCCGCGCGGCATCGGCAGCGCGGTGCTGGGGCCGGCAAGGGCCAGACCCTAGCGAGGCGGCCGGGCAAGCCTCGGGGCAGCAGTTCCTCCGGGTGGCTGCAGGCGGGTCCGCTCGCCAATGAGGCGGCCGTGCCTTCAGCCTGGACGAACGAGCGTCCGGACGATCAGCTTGAGCTGTGATCGACCGGCTGCGCCACCAGATCGTGCTCCAGCGCCTCGGTGACCTCCACCTCCAGCATCTGCCCTGGCCGTCCGCAGCCGGGCGGCAGCAGCACCTGGCCGTCGATTTCCGGCGCGTCGGCGCTGGAGCGGGCGATGGTGGCCTCCTCATTCGCCTCGTCGATCAGCACGCGCAGGCGGCGACCGACCTTGGCCTGCAGGCGCTGGGCGCTGATGTCGGCCTGGACCTGCATGAAGCGCTCCAGCCTCTGCTGCTTGATGTCCTCCGGCACCGGATCGGCCAGGGCGTTGGCCGCGGCTCCCTCCACCGGCGAGTAAGCGAAGCAGCCGACCCGATCCAGCTGTGCGTCGCGCAGGAAGTCGAGCAGGATTCCGAAATCCTCCTCGGTCTCGCCGGGAAAGCCGACGATGAAGGTGCTGCGCAGGGTGATGTCCGGGCAGATCTCGCGCCAGGTCCGGATCCGCTGCAACGCGTTCTCGGCGGCGGCCGGCCGGCGCATGGCCTTGAGCACCCGCGGCGAGCCGTGCTGCAGCGGAATATCGAGATAGGGCAGGATCTTGCCCTGCGCCATCAGCGGGATGATCTCGTCCACGTGCGGGTAGGGGTAGACATAGTGCAGGCGCACCCAGGCATCCAGTTCGCCCAGCGCCTCGCACAGATCCTTCAGGCGGGTCTGCCACTCGCGATCGCGCCATTGTCCCGTGCGGTAGCGCAGGTCCGCGCCGTAGGCGCTGGTGTCCTGGGCGATGACCAGCAGTTCCTTGACTCCGACCTTGACCAGCCTTTCGGCCTCGGCCATGACATCGTCGATGCCGCGGCTGCGCAGCTTGCCGCGCATGGACGGGATGATGCAGAAGCTGCACTTGTGGTTGCAGCCCTCGGAAATCTTCAGATAGGCGTAGTGCCGGGGGGTGAGCTTGATACCCTGCGGCGGCAGCAGGTCCAGGTAGGGATCATGCGGCGGCGGCAGCTGGGCGTGCACCGCCTGCATCACCGCGTCGTAGTCCTGCGGGCCGGTGATCGCCAGCAGGTCGGGAAAGCGCTCGCGGATGACCTGCGCCTTGGCGCCCAGGCAGCCGGTGACGATGACCTTGCCGTTTTCGTTCAGGGCCTCGTCGATGGCGTCCATCGATTCCTGCACGGCGGCGTCGATGAAGCCGCAGGTGTTGACCACGACCACATCGGCCTGACTGTAGCTGGGTACGACCTCGTAGCCCTCCACCTTGAGCTGGGTGAGGATGCGTTCGGAGTCGACCAGCGCCTTGGGGCAGCCCAGGCTGATGAAGCCGACACTGCCGGCCCTTGCCTCTGACATGGAAAGTACCGCGGGAAAACCCGGCATTTTAGCATCTTGGCAGACGGGCTCTCGCGCAGCGGACACCAGCCGACACCCCGGTTGGGTCGCGATATGCCACAGAGCGTGGCCATGGCCCCGTCCGACGGGCGCGGCCTGGCCTCGACAGGCGCGCTTGCAGGTAAACTCGCGGCCGTGACCGTCCCAGTCCCTTTGCCATGAGCACCGAACTGCGCGCCCTGCTGGCCCTGCTGCTGGGCGCCGTCGGTATCGGCTTCGCCCCGATCGCGGTGCGTCTGGTCGAGATCAACCCGGTGGCCTCGGCCTTCTGGCGCCTGCTGCTGGCCACCCCGCTGCTGTGGCTGCTGGCGCGGGGCACGGGTCAGTTGCGCCCCTTGCGCGCCGGGGTGCCACGCCTGGCCTGGCTGGCCGGCCTGATGTTCGCCGCCGACCTCGGGGTCTGGCACTACTCGATCCATTACACCTCCGTCGCCAATGCCACCCTGCTGGCCAATCTGGCGCCGGTTTTCATCGCCCTGTGGAGCCTGCTGGTCTGGCGTCAGCGGCTGCTGGGCCGTTACTGGGTTGGCCTGGCCCTGGCGCTGATCGGTGCCGCC